>NZ_JBEYHA010000070.1:0-22186 GCF_040635075.1 Nocardiopsis sp. NPDC007018 | reverse complement strand
TTTTCTTGAAGGAGAGGGAAGGGGAAGTGTCCGCCGTTGGGTGGGTTCTTTCTCTTTCCTCTCTTTTTTTGTTGGGGTTTGTGCGTTTGTGAATGTGGGGTGGGTGTGGGGTGGGGCAGGGCGGGGTGGGTGTGTTCTGGGGTTTGTGGTTGGTGTGAGTTGTGGGTTCTACGGTTGTGGTTGTTGTAGCGCGAGGGTTCTACGAACAACAACCACAGGCCCTGTACCCACAGCTCACATCAACCACAACCCACGGGTAAGCTGCTTGGCCGTGACCCATCCGCCCAACCTGCGGCCGTCAGCCGTGCAGGTCCGCGGCTTCGATCTCCTCGCGGGTGATGCCCAGGATGAACGCGATGGTGTCCAGGTAGGGCACGTTCACCGACGTGTCCGCCTGCTGCCGCACCACCGGCTTGGCGTTGAAGGCCACGCCGAGGCCCGCGGTCTGGAGCATGTCGAGGTCGTTGGCGCCGTCGCCGACCGCCACGGTCTGCTCCAGGGGGACTCCGGCCTCTTCGGCGAAGCGTTGGAGTGTGGTGGCCTTGCCCTTGCGGTCGATGACGGGGCCGACCAGTGACCCGGTGAGCCTGCCGTCGACGATCTCCAACGTGTTCGCGGCCGAGTAGTCCAGGCCGAGCCTCTCCACGAGGACGTCGGTGATCTGGGTGAAGCCTCCGCTGACGATGCCGCACTCGTAGCCGAGCCGTTTGAGGGTGCGCACCAGGGTGCGGGCGCCGGGGGTCAGCTGGATCTCGTCGCGGACGAGGTCGATGGCCGAGGCGTCCAGGCCCTTGAGGAGGGACACCCGGCGGCGGAGCGACTCCTCGAAGTCGAGCTCGCCGCGCATGGCCTCCTCGGTGACCTTCGCGACCTCTTCCTCGCAGCCCGCGTGAGCGGCCAGGAGTTCGATGACCTCCCCCTGGATGAGGGTGGAGTCGACGTCCATGACGATCAGGTGTTTGCCGCGCCTGTGCAGGCCGCTGGACTGGACGGCGACGTCGACGCCCTGGGTGGCCGACTCCATCGCCAGTTCGGCGCGGAGCTGGTCCGGGTTGCCTCCGGAGATCTCCATCTCCACGGAGGTCACCGGGTAGCCGGAGAGCCGTTCGATCCGGTCGATGTTGGCGCCGGAACGGGCGACGCACGAGGTGATCGCGCCGAGCGCTCCGGGGCGCAGGGGCGCGGCGAGGACGGTGACGTGCAGGCGCTCGGCGGAGGACTCGTTGACGCGTCCGACGCCCCGGCCGTACTCGACGTCCATGTCGAGGTCGATGGCGGTCTTGTCGAGGGCCGCCCTGATCTCCTCGAAGACCCGGCTCCCGCTCACCCCGGGGGCGACGCGCTGGTCGACCTCCAGGACGGCGCCGAGGACCAGCCGACCGCCCAGCACGACCTGTTCGAGGTCGACGATGGTGACGGGGAAGACGGAGAGGGTGCTCAGAAGGCGTGCGCTGATGCCAGGGCGATCGCGCCCGGTCATCGTGACCAACAACGTGGATTCATCACTCATGGCGATACCCACGGTACTCGCCCGTGGGTCGGAAGTGACGGGCAGGGTCCTGGGTTTTCCCAGCTCGTTCACTATGTGGACACCGGGTGCTCACTTGTCGCGGCGGCCCTTGCGCTTCTTCTTGACCTTCTTCGCCTTCACGTCGACCCCGCCCAGCATGCAGGTCCCGGTCAGACGCACGACGGGCGCGTTGGGATCGGTGACCTGATCGGTTCCGTGGAGGTCGGTGCCGCCGAGGATCGCCGACGTGTTGTTGATCACCCGTACCCCGTGGGGGACCGTGATGTCGAGGCCGCCCATGATGACGGCGACCTGGATGGTCACCTCGTGCTGGCTGAGAACGGCCTCGCGCAGGTCGAGTTCGACGCCACCGCACAGCACGGACACGTTGGTGCGGGGTTCCACCAGCCACCGCCCGCGCCGTTCGCAGCCGCCGAAGACCGCGACGAGGTTCTCCGAACCCTTGCTCTGCCCGGCGAGGTCGCGGGCCTCGCTGCCGAGGATCTCCATGCCGCTGTCCGTGCGCTCCGAGGAGGCGACGCCGGGGAAGCCGGGGGTTCCCGGGAAGCCGGGGGAGGCGCCGGAGGGGAGGTCGGCCGTGATGGGGGCCAGTTCGCCGATGGTCTTGGCGCGGTACAGGGTGTCGAGCCGCTCCTCGTGCTCGACGGGGCTGATCCGCCCCTCGGCGAGGGCCTCACGGAGCCGTTCGGCAACCTGGTCGCGGTCCGCGTCCGAAGCTCGGATGTGCTCGGGTTGCATGATGGCGGCTCTCCTCCTTGGTGGGTTCTCCCTCTCAGTATCGGCCCGAACGGTCGACTGACGGATCAGGTGAATCCCCTGGCTTCACCCCGAGAAAACCCGGCGCTCCTCCCAGGGTCCCATTCGGACGACCGGTCGCGGGCTGCGGGTGTTCCCGGGCCCCGGAAGCCTCACGGGCCGTGGGGCTCCAGGGCCGCGTGGGCCGCCACGAGGGCGCGCCGGACCGCGTGGTCCAGCTCGCGCAGCGCCCGCCCCCGGGCGTCGGCCTGGTGGGCGGTGAGGCCCCGGCCGGACGCGGGCTCGGCCAGTTCCACGATCTTCGCGAGCCGTACGGCCTGGGCCGCGACGCGGTGGGCCCTCGCGGGGTATCCGTGGGCGAGGAGCGGGGGACCGGAGTCGCCCAGGGCCCCGTGCACGGTCGGCGAGAAGCCCGCGACGTCGTCCACGGCCTCCATCTCCCGGACCACGTGGAGCAGGGTGAGCTTCAGCTGCCGTTCGGCCTCGGGCAGGTCGGGCACCTGGGGCCGTGAGTCGTTCGCCGGATACGGGGCCCACGAGACGCCCACGTAGGATGAACCACGCCGGTCGGCGGAGGGCACGAGTCCCACCTGTCGGTCGGAGAGCCGCACCAGCACCCCTTCCTGAGCCTCGACGGCGGCCTGGTTGAGTTCGGCCGGGCCCACCAGACCGAGCGGGTCACCCCAGGTGGGCAACGCGAGCCGGAAGCCGGAGAGTCCCAGGCCACGGAGGCGTACCAGTGCGGTCCGCAGCGGTACGCCGGTGTCGAAGGGCAGGTCTCCTGGAGGTACTGTCCCGATCAGGTTGGGGCCGCTCCGGCGCTCGACGGCGTCGACGGCGTCGTCCAACCCGACGTGTCCGGACAGCCAGGCGTTGCCCCAGGCGACGAGCGGTGCGGACGTCAGATGCATTACTTCAGGGTAGGGCGGCCCGTGCACCGGCGTGGGACGTGACGATAGGAGGATGATGGACGGGCGTGTTCTGGGCCTGAACGGGGTCACGGTACGGCGGGGCGGCAAGCCGCTGCTGGAGGGCGTCGACTGGTCGGTGTCGGAGGGCGAGCGCTGGGTGGTGCTCGGCCCGAACGGGGCGGGCAAGACCACCCTGTTGAACGTGGCCTCCAGCCAGCTGTACCCCACCGAGGGCGGGGTGGAGATCCTGGGGGAGCGCCTCGGGAGCGTGGACGTGTTCGAGCTGCGGCCGCTGATCGGCTACGCGGGTGCGTCGGTGGCCGGTCGGATCGAGCCGGGGACGCCCGTCCTGGACCTGGTCGTGAGCGCCGCCTACGGCTACCTGGGCCGGTTCCGTGAGGAGTACGGGTCCCCCGACTACGGTCGGGCGCGGGCCCTGCTGGGGCACTGGGGGGTGGCCGAACTCGCGGACCGCGAGTTCCACACCCTGTCCGAGGGCGAGCGCAAGCGGGTGCTGATCGCCCGCGCGCTGATGTCCGACCCGGAGCTGTTGCTGCTGGACGAGCCCGCCGCCGGTCTGGACCTGGGGGGTCGTGAGGACCTGGTGCGCCGCCTGAGCAAACTGGCGGCCAATGTGATGGCTCCGGCCCTGGTGGTGGTCTCGCACCACGTGGAGGAGATCCCGCCGAGTTTCACGCACGTGCTGCTGGTGCGGGACGGCCGGGTCGTGCAGGCGGGGCCGTTGGACGAGGTCATGACGGCGGACAACCTGGGGGAGACCTTCGGACTCACGTTGAAGGTGGAGCGTGACGGTGACCGGTGGACGGCGAAGGCCGTCTAGGAAATAGGGGGCGTTTATATGCGCGGAATGTATTGTCCGTAAAACCTATTTCCGTCCGGATGTGGTTGTCCCAGAGGGGTATGGGGTAGCGTCAACGTTCAGTGAGCGGATCGCTCTATTTCGGCGCGCTTTGACGAACCCCCGGGCGAGCCGCGAGGGTGCGGTCCGCTCCCACACCGCCCCCCGTCAGGAGATCCGGAGCTGTCGCAGATGCCGCTGTTGAACACCGTTGCCCGGTGCGACGTCGGGAGGGTGGGTTAACCCATGGCCCCGATCATCATCGTCGTTCTCTTCGTCGCCGTACTCCTCATCATCTTCTGGCGAAGTGTGCGCATCGTTCCGCACTCGATGGAGGACGTCGTCGAGCGGTTCGGTAAGTTCCACCGAACCCTCAGTTCCGGCTTCAACATCGTGATTCCCGGTGTGGACCAGGTCCGCGAACGGATCGACCGCCGAGTCCAGGTGGTCAGCTTCCCGCCGCAGTCCGCCATCACCGAGGACAACCTGGCCGTCGAGGTCGACTCGGCGGTCTACATCCGCGTCGTCGACGCCTACCGCGCCACCTACGAGGTCGCCAACTTCATCCAGGCGGTCGAGCAGCTCACGCTCGCGACCCTGCGCAACGTGATCGGCGGCATGAACCTGGAGGGCACGCTCACCTCCCGGGACGAGATCAACCGCGAGCTCAAGTCCGTGCTGGACGAGGCCACCCGCGACTGGGGCATCGAGATCAGCCGGATCGAGCTCAAGGGCATCGAGCCGCCGTCCTCCGTGCAGGAGGCGATGGAGATGCAGATGCGCGCGGACCGTGAGAAGCGCGCCCAGCTGCTCAGCGCCGAGGGTGAGAAGCAGGCCGCCGTGCTGCGGGCCGAGGGTGAGCGATCCTCCTCGGTGCTGCGGGCGAAGGGTAACGCCGAGGCGCAGATGCTCACGGCCAAGGCCGACGCGGACGCCCAGACGCTGCGCGCCCGCGGTGAGGCCGACGCCATCCACATGGTGTTCAAGGCGCTGCACACCAGCCGGGTCGACCCGGACGTGCTCGCCTACCAGTACCTCCAGAAGCTCCCGGAGATCGCCAAGGGCGACGCCAACAAGGTGTGGGTGGTCCCGGCGGAGATGGGCAAGGCGCTCCAGGGCGTCAGCACGGCCTTCGACCGCATCCAGAACGAGGTCGTGAAGATCCCGACCTGATCCGCGCCGACCGGGCCGAGCCCGGACCGTGTGGGCCCCGCCGGGGAATCGGCGGGGCCCACACGCGTGTCGGACCCCGTGTCCGCGCCCTCCCGGCGCATCGCCCCCGGTCACGTGTGGCTCCGGTCACCCCCGCTGCCCAGGCCCCGGCCCCGGGGCGCCGCGACCCGGTCTCGTAGTCTGTTCTGGCCCTCGACGGTCGAGGGAGGATCTGGGGGCGCGGCCATGGAACTCTGGGAGGCGGTGGCCATCCTGCTCGCCGGGGTCGCCGCCGGCGGGATCAACGCCATCGCGGGTTCGGGGACGCTCTTCACCTTCCCGGTCCTGCTGGCACTCGGCTACCCGCCGATCACCGCCACGGTGTCCAACAGCATCGGGCTGGCCCCCGGAACGCTCAGCGGCACCATCGCCTACCGGCGCGAACTGGCCGGACAGCGGTCCCGGCTGATCCGGTTCGGCACCATGTCGTTCTTCGGGGCGATCACCGGCGCGATGCTGCTCATCTACCTGCCCGCGGGCGTGTTCGAGTCCGTGGTGCCGTTCATGATCGGCGGCGCGTGCGTGCTGATCGTCTTCCAGCCCCGCATCACCAAGTGGGTGCGGGCGCGCAGGCCCGCGTCGAAGAACGGCGGTGTCCTGATGCCGCTGGGCGCCTACGGGGCGGGGACCTACGGCGGGTACTTCGCGGCGGCACAGGGAATCATCCTGGTCAGCCTGCTCGGCGCGACCCTGGACGACGACCTCCAGCGGCTCAACGCCCTGAAGAACGCCCTGGCCACCATCGCCAACGGCACGGCGGCGCTGTTCTACGTCGTGCTCGCGTCGCCCGCGTGGCCCGTGGTGGGCCTCATCGCGGCCGGGACGATCGTCGGCGGCTACCTGGGAGCCAACTTCGGGCGCAGGCTCAGCCCGACCGCGCTGCGCATGGTCCTGGTCGCCGTCGGTCTGACCGCGGCGGTCCAGCTCCTCATGGGCCGGGTCTGACCCACCGACCCACGCCTGGGAGCCGTCTCGGGCCCGGGGTCAGCCCCGGAAGTACCCGCGCCGGTCGGCGTCCTCGATCAGGGCGTTCGCGTAGGAGCCCAGGGCCTCGGAGCCCTCGGCCACCAGCTTCACCTTCTCCAGGACCTGCGCCTTGGTGACGCCGAAGCGCACCCAGGCGCCGCCCTCGTTGTGCCAGTTGGCCAGCATGGGCGACAGCCGGTCGACGGCGCGGGCGAACCGCGCCTCCGGCGTCACACGGGCCTCGAACTCGTCCCACAGCTCGCGGGCGTGGGCGGCCTGGTCCTCCGGGAGCAGGGGGAAGAGGCGGTCGGCGGCGGCGCGTTCGCGCTCGTCCTGCGTCTCGGTGTTGACCGGGTCGAACAGGAAGGTGTCTCCCGCGTCGATCTCCACGATGTCGTGGAGGAGGAGCATGTGGGTGGCGCGGTCGATGTCGGTGCCCTCGGGAGCGTACTCGGCGAAGGTTCGGGCGGACAGGGCCAGGTGCCAGGAGTGCTCGGCGGAGTTCTCGCGCCGGGAGCCGTCCACCAGCAGGTTCTGGCGCAGGACGCGCTTGAGTTTGTCCACTTCGAGGAGGAAGCGCAGCTGCGCGTTCAACCGCTCGTTGTCGACCCCGCTGGCCATGACCGGTGCCGGTTCCGTCACGTGGTTCGCCCTCCTGATGGATGAGTCGAAGCGGATCAGGTGGGACCGCGGACGCGGTCGCCACTGGATGATCCCATGGAACGTGTGCCGACTGTCGCGGCGGAGTCCGGGAAGCGGCCACGGGGCGAGACCGCGGGGTGGTGTGGGTGAACGCCTCCGGTCTCCGGGCGGGGGCGCGGGGCTTCCGGGGACCGGCCGGGCGGCGGTCAGGAGTCCGTGGGTGCCTGGACCTGCTGGGAAGCGGTCAGGTGCAGGTGGAACCACTCGGTGAGGGCGCGGTCGGTGAGGACGCCCTCGGGGGTGAGCGGGCCCGGTTGGAGGCCGGGCTCGGGACCGATCGCGTGGGCGAGGTCGGGGACCACGATGTGACGGAGCGCATGTTCGGCGGCGGGGTCCGGGCCGGGCTGGGCGAGGGCGGCGTGGAGGGCGCGGCCGTGTTCGGGCGGGCAGACCTCGTCGCGGCCGCCGTTGACGATGAGCACGGGGGTCCCGGTGCCGGTGAGCGCTTCGGCGCGCGCGGTCAGGTCGAGCCGGGCGCGGGCCCACCGCGCCTGGTCGCTCCACTGGTAGGGACTGCCCGTACGGCGTTCCCGGGCGGTGATCAGGTGCGCCGGGTCCACGATGGGGTTGATGACGGCGGCCGCCCCCACCGGCAGCCGTCTCTCCGCCAGGGCGAGGAGGGCGGCAGTGGCTCCGGCTCCCACACCGACCAGGCCCACGGGGGTGTCGGCGACGGGGAAGGCGGACCTGAGCTCGTCGGCGACCCGCGGCAGTTCGGCGGCGGCCTGTTCCACCACGGGGCCGTAGAGGTCGAGGAGGTAGTCGTGGGCGCCCCGCCGGTTGATCTCGGCGACGCCGCCGTCGGGGAGCCGGGTTCCGAACAGGGGCAGGCCGAGGTGGACGCGCCAGGCGGGAAGCGGGGCCATGGGTACGGCCCCGGCGAGTGCGGCCTGGCTGCGCGGCGGTTCGAAGGCGTGGAGGCCGAGGACGAGCGGTGCCGGGGCGGCGGTGGTGACGGCCGGGGGCAGGGCGAGGAAGGGAACGCCCGCGACGGTGCCGGTGACGGGTGCGGCGGTGGACGCCGTGGTGTCGACTACCAAGAGCGGTCGTCTCCGTCCGGTTCGGAGAACTGGGACAGGTAGCTGCTCACGAGGCGCTTGGCCTCGTGCACCAGGGCGGGGTCGCCCTCGGGGTTGTCGCGGAAGGCGAGCTTGAGCACGGCGTCCGCGGCCTCGACGGCGACGTGGATGGCACGGTCGAGTTCGGCGTCGTCGGGAATGCCGGTGACGGAGACGATGATCCGGCGCAGGCGCACCGAGATCACGCGGTTGTTGTCGCTGCCGCCGTTGAGCAGGCGGGGGTCGACGATGTCGCCGAAGTGCAGGCTGCGGAAGCCCGGCACGTTGCGGTGCATGTCGATGTACTCGTCGATGATGGCGTCGACGGCGATCGTCCAGTGGGTGAACGAGGCGTCGGCGAGGCGTTCGGTGACGCGGGCGCTGAACTGGTCGAGGAAGCGCAGGCCGAGGGCCTGGGTGATGGCCTTCTTGTCCGGGAAGAACTGGTAGACGGAGCCGATGGCCACGCCGGCGCGTTCGGCGATCCGGGTGGTGGAGAGGTTGTCGTAGCCGACCTCGTCGAGGAGGGCGGCGCAGCAGTCGAGCATGCGCTGGACCCGGACCATGCTGCGCTGTTGGGCCGGGAGCCGGCGCAGGGGCGCCTGCGCGAACGCGAGTTCGTCGTTGGCGACGCTGGCTGGTCCACGGCTCTCACGCGCCGCGGCGGCTCCGTTGTTGGTACCGGGAGCCCGTCGTGCGCGCGGGGGCGTTGAGCTTCGGGAATTAGTCGTCACGAAACCTATGATGCCTTTCCGGAATCACCTGGTTCCGGGGAAATTCCAGTTTCGTGCGGAGGAACCTCGGGCGGGGGTGCCGAGGGTCCGTGTGGGCGGTGTTTCGCGAGGTGGGGCGGGGTGTCCGAATCCGGTGACGGGGTTGCGCCCTTGGTCTGTTGTGTCGTGTTATGTCGCTTTGGCTCGTGGTGGTGTCGCGCCGTCGGTGACACGGTGGTGCCCCCGGAAGGGCGGCCGTGGCATCGTGGGGCCCGTGCCCGACGCCGCGCACGCACCCCTCCAGGAGGTTCTGGCCATGACCACCGCAGCCCCCGACACCACACGCGAGGAACTCGACGCCGTACTGGAGCGCGCGGCCGCCGCGGCCCCGCTCTACGCCGCGCTGCCCGCCGCCGACCGGGCCCGCGCGCTGCGGACCGTGGCCGACTCCCTGGACGCCGCGGCCGGGACCCTGGTCCCGGTGGCGATGGCCGAGGCCCGCTACCCCGAGGCGCGCTGCCGGGGTGAACTGGGCCGGACCACCTTCCAGCTGCGCCTGTTCGCGGACGTGCTGGAGGAGGGCGGGTACCTGGAGGCGATGGTCGACCCCGAGGACCCGGAGTGGGGCACGCCCCGCCCGGACGTGCGGAGGCTGCTGGTGCCGCTCGGCCCGGTGGTGGTCTTCGGGGCCAGCAACTTCCCCTTCGCGTTCTCCACGGCCGGAGGCGACACCGCCTCCGCCCTGGCCGCCGGGTGCCCGGTGGTGGTGAAGGCCCACCCCGGCCACCCGGAGCTGGCCCGGCTCACCGCCGAGACAGTGGTGGGCGCGCTGGCGGACGCCGGAGCGCCGGAGGGGGTGTTCGCCCTGGTGAGCGGGTTCGAGGCGGGGCGGCGCGCGGTCACCCACCCGCTCACGCGGGCGGTGGGCTTCACCGGGTCCATCCCCGGCGGGCGCGCCCTGTACGATCTCGCGGTCTCGCGTCCGGAGCCCATCCCCTTCTACGGGGAACTCGGCAGCGTCAACCCGGTCTTCGTGACCCGCGCGGCGATGGCCGCCAGGGGAGCGGAGATCCTCGCGGGCTACGCGGGCTCGGCCACGCTGGGCTCGGGCCAGTTCTGTACCAAGCCGGGGGTGGTGTTCGTGCCCGAGGACGCCCCGCTCGACGCGCTCGTGGCGGACTTCGCGGGCCGGGCGGCCGCGCCGCTGCTCAACGACCGGGTGACCGAGGGGTTCGCGCGAGGGGTGGACACGCTGTCCGGGCACCCGTCCACGGAGGTGCTGGTGCGCGGGCGGGAGGACGCCGAGGGATGGTCGCCCACCCTGCTGCGCACGGACCTGGACTCCCTGCTGGAGCACTCCGAGGAGCTGCTCACCGAGTGCTTCGGGCCGTCCACCCTGGTGGTCACCTACGCCGACGAACGCCGACTGCTGGAGGTGGGCGGGGCGCTGCACGGCCAGCTCACCGTCACCGTGCACGGCCAGGACGACGACCCGTTGGCCCCGGCGCTACTGGCCCTGGGCGCCTCGGTGGCCGGGCGGGTGATCTGGAACGGCTGGCCGACCGGGGTGGCGGTCACCCACGCGATGACGCACGGCGGCCCCTACCCGGCCACCACCGCACCCGCGCACACCTCGGTGGGGAGCACGGCGATCCGCCGGTTCCTGCGTCCGGTCACGTACCAGTCGGTGCCCCAGTCGCTGCTGCCGCCGGAGCTGCGGGACGACAATCCGAGGTCCGTCCCCCGGAGGGTGAACGGCGCTCCGCCGTCGGCCTGAGCCGGTCCGGCCGGGACGGTCGGGGTTCCGGCGGTCCCGGCCCCGGGCTCCGGTCGCGGCTGGACGCCGTCCGGGCCCTCAGGCGCGGGCCGCGTCGTAGGCGCGGCGAAAGGTCGCGTACCGGGTGTGCAGGGCCCGGACGTGGCGGTGGACGGGGATCACCAGAAGCAGGATCAGGAGGGCCGGGACGAGCTGGAGGAGCATCAGCGGTTCGAAGCCCGGGCCGACGACCCCGACGACGGCGCGCACCGTGACGAAGGCCAGGATCACGAAGACCGGAACCATGTGGACCCGGGGATCGCTCCGCCGCTCCAGACGGTCGGTCAACTGGCGGGCCAGGCTGTTCTCCTCGGGGTCCGGACCGAGGGCGCCGCTCGCCGCCCGCAGGCGGGCCGCCGCGTAGCGGGCCGGGTCGGTCTCGGTCACCCGCGGCAGGGCCCGGACCTCGTGGCGCAGCCACAGGGCGCATAGGGCGGCGGCCGCCAGCATCACCGCCGCGACCGTGAGCAGCACCCAGCCCGGGGTGCCGGTCGGATCGGTCAGGGCCGGCGCGGCCGAGGCCAGCGCCATCAGCCCCAGGACGGCACCGGCGGCCAGCCCGCCGCCGACCGCCACGGCGGTCGGAGCGCTCTGGGAACGCAGGAGGACGCGGGCGCCGAGAACCTGGCGGGCGGAGGGCCGGGGGAGGGCCGTGGAGGGTCCGGTCATGGTCTGCTCCTCGGTGAGCTGCGAAGTGACGCCCCGAATCTACGAAGGAGGGGCCGGGTGACACCACGCGCTTTCGTCAGCACCTCGGGGCGCAGCTCCCCAACTTTCGTCAGGTTGGACGCAGACGGTGTCCCCGGGGCGGTTCCGGCGCCTGGGTTGACGCCATGGACCACAACACCGCGTCATCCCCGTCAACCGTGTCGTCGCTCGTGCGTGACCTGCCCAAGGTCGAGCTGCACGTCCACCTGGAGGGCTCCATCCCCGCCGAGACCCTCTTCGAGCTGGCCCGGCGGCACCGGGTGGAGGACATCCCCGCCACGCTGGACGAACTCCGCGAGTGGTATGTCTTCACGGACTTTCCGCACTTCATCGAGGTGTACCTGGCCTCGGTGCGCGCCCTGCGGGACGAGGCCGACTTCGCCCTGCTGGCCTCGGTGGTCGCCGAGAGGCTGGCCGAGCAGAACGTGCGCTACGCGGAGGTGCACGTCAGCCTGTACACCCACCTGATGCGGGGCGTCCCGGCGAAGGTCGTGTTCGACGGCATCGAGCACGCGCGGATGCGGGCCGAGCGCGAGCACGGCGTCCAGCTGCGGTGGATTCCCGACTTCCCGGTGGACTTCGGGGTGGAGTCGGCGGAGCGCACCCTGGACGCGGTGCTCCGGGAGGGGCCCCCGAGCGTGGTGGGGTTCGGTGTCGGCGGGGTGGAGGGACCGCTCGGTCGGTTCGCGGACGTGTTCCGCCGGGCCCGCGCGGCCGGTCTGGCCAGTCTTCCGCACGCGGGTGAGCAGGCGGGTCCGGAGCGGGTCCGGGAGGCGCTGGACCTGCTGGGTGCCGAGCGGATCGGCCACGGTATCGACACCATGAGGGACCCGGCGCTCGTGGAACGGATGGTGGACGCGCAGATCCCGGTGGACGTCAGCCCGACCTCCAACATCCGCACGCGCGTGGTGGAGCGGATCGAGGACCACCCGCTGCCCGCCATGCTCGACGCGGGCCTGCTCGTCACCCTCAACACCGACGACCCCACCCTGTTCGGCACCGACCTGAACGGCGAGTACGGGATCGCGCTCGACCTGGTGGGTGCCGAGGGTCTGGTGCGGCTGGCGCGTAACGGGGTGTGCGCCTCCTACCTGGGCGCCGCGCGCAGGCACGCCCTGCTGGCGGAGATCGACGCGGTGGCCGGGCGCCACGGCGTGCTCTGAGGGGCCGGGCCCAAGATCACCGGGCCCGGCCCCCGGCCTCAGCGGACGGGGCCGTAGGTGAGGCGGCGCAGCAGCGCCTCCGCCGGGCCGCGTCGCCCCCGCCGGCGCATGAGGTCGGCCAGCAGCACGGTGGTCGCCCACACCGTCACGGCGACCCCGACCCCGACTGCGGGGGACGTCATCGGAAGGCCGAGCGTGTACGAGGAGAAGAGCACCGCCCACGCCACCGACTGGGCCAGGTAGAAGGTCATGGAACGCTGTCCCAGGGCGGCCAGGGCGTCGGTCACCCGGCCGCGGTCTCGGTCCAGGCGGACGGAGGCCAGGGCGATGAGCGCCGCGTAGCCCAGGCCCCCCGCGTACCCGGTCACCTGGTGAAGGGGTGCGATGAACAGGTGGTCCAGCGGGGTGGCGGACCACATTCCGGCCTTGGCGAGGGCGAGGGGCAGCGCGCCCAGTACGGACAGGGGGACGCCGATCGACGCGGCCGTGCGGAGCAGGCGCAGGTGTTCCCGGGGCTGTTCCAGGACGCGGTGCCGGGCGGCGAGGACCCCGAGCAGGAACGGGACGACCGTGCTGAGCACCATCACCACGACGAGCGCCGGGTACAGGGTGAGGCGGAAGACGAGTTCGCTCAGGAAGCCGTCGGGCAGCGGGGGCAGGGCCTGGCCGGTCATGGCCTCGCCGGCGGAGATCAGGGCGTGGGCGACGGCGGCCATGGGCAACCAGACCAGGGCGATGACCGCCAGTGCGCGGTCGCGCAACCGCAGCACTCCCACGAAGAGCAGCGCCACGACGCCGTAGACGGCCAGGATGTCGCCGGGGAAGAGCAGGAGGCCGTGGAGGGCTCCGATGAGGAGGAACCAGAGGGCGCGTCGGCGCAGCAGCTTCCGGGTCCAGCGCCACTCGCGTCCCTGTTCGGTCCTTCGGCGGTGGATCTGGGCGATCCCGTACCCGAAGAGCGCCGCGAACAGCGGGTAGCCGCGGAAGTCGACGAACACGACCGTTCCGGCGGTGGCGACGCGGTCCAGGACGGAGGGGGTGGGGTCGGCCCCGCCCAGGAGCACGGTGAACAGGTGGGTGTGGGCGAGGGCGATGACCAGGAGCATGACGCCGCGCGCCAGGTCCGGCGCCAGTGACCGGTGGTCCGACGGGAGCGGGCGGTGGCCGGGGTCCGGGGGGCGGGGGGCGGACACGGACGTCTGGGGCATGGTGGTCTCCGGTGGTGTCGGGTGGTGCGCGGTCGAGCCGTGGGCGCACGATGTGAAACGCCGTACGCGCCGCAGCTGGGCCCGTGGGGTGGTGCACCCTGTGCGTACACTATAAACATGAGTTGCCGCCGACGGAAACCCCGATTTCACCTGATGTAGAGCGGATGCGTACTAGTGCACTAGGAGCCTGCTGGGAGGGGTGTGCGTCTCCGGGTCCGCCTGTGCTGCGGAGTTCCCTCTCGGCTGGTGCACTAGTACGCTCGGGGCTGGCGTTGTTCGGCCAGGAGAGGATGACCATGGACACAGCGGGCGGGCTCGCGCCCTACGAGCGGATCGTCGCCGACCTCCGCGCGCGTATCGGGGACGGGGGACTGCCGCCGGGAAGCAGGGTGCCGTCCACACGGGAGATCACCCGGGAGTGGGGCGTGGCCATGGCGACCGCCACCAAGGCGCTCGCGGCACTGCGCCGCGAGGGACTGGTGGAGGCCGTGCGCGGAGTGGGGACCGTGGTGAGCGGCACCCCCGACCCAGAATCCCCAGCCGAGGCCGAGGCAGGTCCCACGACCGCCGCCGGGCCAACCCCGGACCACGCCCCGCGCACACGGAGGCCCGACACCCGCCCCCGGCCGGAACCGGCGCTGACCCGCGAGGGCATCGTCCGGACCGCCATCGCCCTCGCCGACGCCGAGGGCCTGGACAACCTGTCCATGCGCAGGGTCGCGACCGATCTGCGGGTCAGCACCATGGCCCTGTACCGGCACGTCGCCAGCAAGGGAGAACTGCTGGAGGAGATGATCGACCACCTGTACACGGCCCACGAACTGCCCGAGCCCCCTCCCGAGGACTGGCGGGAGGCGATGGAACTGGCCCTGGTCGGCGAGTGGGACATCTACCGGGCCCACCCCTGGGCGCCCCGGCTCACCGCGATGGCGGGGGGCGTCATCTCCCCCGGGCTCGTGATGAACGCCGAGTGGATGATGCGGGTGTTCGTCTCCCGGGGGCGCACCCCCGACCAGGCCATGGAGCTGCTGACCGTCGTGTCCGCCTACACGGCCGGGATGGCACTCCAGGCCACGCTGGTGGCGATGGAGGAACACGAGGAGGACACGGACGCCGAGAGCTGGTGGCGCTCCCGTGGGCCGAGGATCAGGGAACTCGCCGCGGGAGGCGGCTTCCCGGTCCTGTTCGGCGTCTCCGCGCCGCCCGACATCGACGCGATCTTCACCTCCGGGCTGGAACGCCTGCTGGACGGGATCGCCCCCCTGATGGACGCCCCCCGGGCGCCCTGACTTCCGCGCCCCGTCCCGTGAGCCCTGTCCCCCGCGCCGCTCGTGACCCCGGTCCCGGCCGCGTCCCACGGGTCCTCACCCGGCCCGGGAGGCCCGGCCCCCGGGTCCCCGTGGGACGCGGCCCTCCGCCCCGGGCCCGGACCGGCACGGAAAGCCCCGACACACCCGTGGCCTGACCTGGTCCGACGCTGCACCCGCGCAGACTTGTCCGGAAGACCTTCGTCGGGGGAGGCGTGTTGGAGCAGGACGCCGCGCGGAACGGGTACCACTGGGAGGTGCCCCGCAGGGGGAACGGGGCCGGGCGGTGGTCGGCGCCCCTCCGACGGTGGATGACGGCCCACCAGGTGGACGACGTGGGAGGGGCCGGGTCGCGTCCCCGCGCGGAACGGCAGCACCCCTGGTGGCGGGTCATGTGCCTGACCGGCGTGGACTACTTCTCCACACTGAGCTACCTCCCCAGCATCGCCATCCTCACCGCCGGGGCGCTCTCACCGGTCGCCACCTTGCTGATCGTGCTGCTGACGCTGTTCGGCATGCTGCCGATCTACCGCCGGGTGGCCGAGCGCAGCCCGCACGGTCAGGGGTCGGTGGCGATGCTGGCCCGACTGCTGCCCGAGTGGCGGGGCAAGTTCCTGGTGCTGTGCCTGATCGGGTTCGTGGCGACCTCGTGGATCGTCACCATCACCCTGTCCACGGCCGACGCCACCGCACACCTGGGCGCCAACCCGTACACCCCCCGGGCGCTCGCGGACCACCCGGTTCTGGTGACCCTGGTGCTCCTGGCGCTGCTGGGGGCGGTGTTCCTGGCCGGGTTCAAGGAGGCCGTCCGATTGGCGATCCCCCTGGTGGTGGTGTTCCTCGCGTTGAACCTGGTGGTCGTGGTGGCGGCCCTGGCCCACATCGCCGCCCACCCCGAGACCCTGGCCCAATGGGAGGCGTCCGTGACCGGCGCGGGCCTGTGGCCCACCACCACCGTGGTGCTGCTCGCCTTCCCGCTGCTGGTCCTGGGGCTGTCGGGGTTCGAGACCGGCGTGAGCATGATGCCGCTGGTCCGTTCGGAGGGGGCGGACCACGAGGAGAGGCTGCGGGCGCGGATCGCGGCCACCCGCAGGCTCCTCACCACCGCCGCCGTGATCATGAGCCTCTACCTGATGGCCACCACCTTCGTCAGCGGCGTGCTGGTCCCGCGTGAGGCGGTGCGGGTCGGCGGGCCCGCCGCCGACCGGGTGATGGCCTACCTGGCGCACGACCTGCTCGGGCAGGGGTTCGGCACCCTCTACGACGTCTCCACGATCCTCATCCTGTGGTTCGCCGGGGCCTCCGCGATGGCCGGACTGATCAACATCGTGCCCCGCTACCTGCCCCGGTTCGGGATGGCCCCGGCCTGGGGCACCGCCGTGCGTCCGGTGGTGCTGGTGTACACGGCCGTGGCGATGGTGATCACGATCGCCTTCCAGGCCAGTGTGGACGCGCAGTCCGGCGCCTACGCCACGGGCATCCTGGCGATGCTGGTGACCTCCTCGGTGGCGGTGACCGCCATCGTGTACAGGAAGCGGGCGAGGTGGGCCACGGCCGGGTTCACACTGCTGACCGCCGTGTTCGGATTCGCCCTGGCCGACAACGTCGTGAGCCGACCGGACGGGCTGGCCATCGCGCTGCTGTTCGTGCTGGCGATCATCGTGGTGTCGCTGGTCTCCCGGGCCCTGCGCAGCACCGAGCTGCGCGCGCACTCGGTGGACCTGGACGCCACGGCGCTGCGGTTCGTCCGGGAGGCGGCGCGCAACGGCAAGCTCCTCCTCTTCGCGAACCGGCCGCGGTCGGGGGAGGCGGACGAGTACGCGGCGACCGAGGCCGAACAACACCGGCTCAACCCGGTGACACTGCGGGTCACGCCGCTGTTCGTGGAGGTGCGCGTCCACCATCCGTCGGACTTCGAGGGGACGCTCGGGGTGGAGGGCACGTGGGTGCACGGGCACCGCGTGCTGAGGGTGAGCAGCCCGGCGGTCCCCAACGCGCTGGCGGCGGTTCTGCTGTGCCTGCGCGACGCCACCGGGAGCATCCCGCACTGCTACTTCGCGTGGTCGGAGTACTCGCCGGTGCGGGCGTTCTTCCGGTTCCTCGTGCTCGGCGCGGGCGGGACGGCCGGTTTCACCCGGGAGATCCTGCGGGAGAACGAGCCGGACGCCGACCGCAGGCCCGTGGTGCACGTGAGCTGACGGGGCGGGTGGTCCCGCGCCCGGTGGCGGAGCGGCGAGGGGGCCCGGGGCCGCGCGGTCGGCGCCGCCCTGCCCCGCCCCGGACACCTCACACGGGTGAGTCGGTCAGGGGCAGGTCGCACCGGGCGCGCAGATCCACCCAGCTCCGCTGGGCACGGTCGGCGTCGGCGCCCTCGTAGGGGACGGGCACACCGCCCTGGATGCGGGCCGGGGCCCAGTCGGCCGCCGTGACGCCGCCCCGGTCGAAGGTGAGGGTGAGTACGCCGGTCTCGGCCGCGGCCCCGGGGAAGTTGTAGAACACGAAGTTGCCCAGGCCGTAGTGCACGTAGGCGGTGCCCTGGAACCCGCCGGGGGAGAGCACGTGCGCGTGTCCGCCCACCACGGCGCCGGCGCCCGCCGCCACGAGGTCGTCCGCCAGCTCCGGGGCGTGGGGCAGCGGGCAGTGCGCGCCCTCCAGCCCCCAGTGCAGGAAGACCGCGACGTTGTCGTGTTCGGCGGCTGCCTCGGAGACGGCGGTGAGCATGCGTTCCCGCATGTCCCCCTTGGTGGAGGCCAGGCCCGGGGAGTCCCCGCCCGCGGTCCACGCCGGGATGAGGTGGTCGTCCAGCACGTCGGTGGCGCCGAAGAGGGCGATGCTCTGTCCGTTGACCTCGGCGACATGGGGTGTGTAGGCCTCGTCGGCGTCACGCCCCGCGCCCACGAGTGCGACGGGGGAGGCGTTCCCGTGGTCGAGGGTGTCGAGCAGGCCCTGTTCGCCGTAGTCCATGCCGTGGTTGTTGGCCACGGTGGCCACGTCCACACCGGCGGCCGCCAGGGCCTCCAGAGAGCTGGCGGGGGCGCGGAACACGAAGTCCTTTCCGGCGGGGGAGCCGCCCTCGGTGACGGCGGTCTCCAGGTTGACCATGGCGAGGTCGGCGGCGGAGAGTTGGTCGGCGATCGGGCCCAGCGCGGTGGCCGGATCGTCGAGCCGGGAGCGGAGCAGGCCCTCGAACATGACGTCGCCTCCGAAGGCGACGGTGAGGGGTTCGGGGGCCGGGTCCGACGAGGACTGCGGTTCGGCGCCTCCTCCGGTGCCGGGATCGGAGGCCCCCGCGCCGAGACGCTCGGGGGCCTCCGCCGAGGAACAGGAGGAGACGAGGACGAGGGCGAGGGTCGCGGCGCCGGTGGCGAGGGCCCTGCGGACGCGCGGCTGGTCTGGGTGCATGCGTACTCCAGTGGGGGAGGGCAGAGGGCATGTCCTGCCGGTAGGACGCGGCCCGGCCGACCCGAGTTGGCTCTGTCGTGCGTGCGGTGGTGCGGCGCGCCTGATCCCGGGCGGCGCGAGGTCGGTCGGCTGGGCGGCGGTTCGGTGTCCCTTCCGCGTCTCCTCTCGTACGGAGCGTGGTGCCGATGCGTCCCACGGTGCTGGCGGCGGGGCAGGGAGCGGTGTCGTGGGAGTGGCGGCCCTGCCGCGGGGTCAGGTTAAACCGCCCTGACCAGGGATTTCTGGTCCTCTGTCGTGGGCGGCGCGTCGCCGGGAGGGACGTGTGCGGATGCGTGCGTGTACGGGTGTATGGGGGTGGAAAAGGAAAGGATTAATCGGTCATAAAGTGCGATCGGTGTAATGTCGAACGCAGGGTATGAGGCGCTCTCCGGGTGTCCGTAAACGAACCTACGAAGTCACTTAGTTTTTTGTTGCTGGGGTGGTGTCGCGTGCCTTTCGCGTGGGAGTCCGGCACTGTTGGGCGTGGAAGTGGCCCTCATGGCGCGGAAATGCGCCGCTTTGAACAGGGAATATGACTCTCCGTCATGCCCCATGGGCGTAGAGTGTTCATGATTCGCGTCAACATTTCCGGAAAAGGCGTGCGCGGCCGCCCTGGCTGCTAACGTTTCGGTCCGTTGGCAGTTCCGGCCGGAAAGAACTCCGTCATTACCGGGCCGCCACCCATGTCTTGAGCAAGCGGACCACCCCGCCGTCCCGACGTCTTCGCGGACGGGTCCGCTCGCCGTGAGACCCGGGCCGACCGCGACGACGGCCGGGCCCGGGAGCACGGCGGAGCGCCTCGCTCGGCGCATCCCCTGGCAGCACTTCGTGAAAGGGTCCAAGCCGCACCATGCGAAACACGTTCCGTTACTCCTTCGCCACCGCACTGACCGCGGGGCTGGTCCTGGCGCCCTTCGGCGCCGCGTTCGCCGACGCCCAGACGGACGGCTCCGGCGGCATCGCCAGCGGGAACCAGGTCGTCGTCCCCGTCGACGTCGAGGCCAACCTGTGCGGCAACTCCCTCGCCGTCCTGGGCATCTCCAAGGCCACGTGCACCAAGGTCTCCGAGGTCCTCTACGAAAGCAGCGGACAGGGAGCCAGCACGGACGGCTCGGGTGGTGTGGCCAGCGGCAACCAGATCGTCGTCCCGGTGGACGCCGCCGTGGACGCCTGCGGCAACTCCGTGGCCGTGGCCGGAATCTCCGAAGCCGAGTGCGTGGAGGTCGTCGAGGTCCTGGAGAAGGAGTCCGAGGACGCGCCCAGCACCATGAGCACCGACGGATCGGGCGGCGTGGCCAGCGGCAACCAGATCACCGTGCCGGTCGACACCGCCATCGAGATCTGCGGCAACTCCGTCGCCGTCCTGGGCGCCTCCAGCGCGCAGTGCACCACGATCATCAACATCATCCACGCCTCCCCGGACAACGAGGGAGCCCCCGCCGGGCCCGCCACGAGCGGCGCCGGTGGCGTGGCCAGCGGCAACCAGGTCACCGTTCCCGTCAACGCCGCCGTCGGCATCTGCGGCAACGCGGTGTCCGTGCTCGGCATCGCCGAGGCCTCCTGCGTGCAGACCATCTCCGAGAAGCCCCAGGAGCCGGAGGAGAAGCCCGAGGAGTCCGAGAAGCCCAAGGACCCCGAGGAGAAGCCCGAGGAGTCCGAGAAGCCCAAGGACCCCGAGCGCAACGAGGAGACCGAGAAGCCGGAGGAGCCGGGCAAGAAGCCCGAGGAGACCGACGACAAGCCCGCCCCCAAGCAGGAGGCCGGTGAGGAGCTGGCCGTGACCGGCAGCGCCCTGGGCGGCCTGGTCGCCGCGGCTGTGGCCGCGATCGGCGCCGGCGGCGCCGGTCTGTACTTCGCCCGCAAGCGCAGGGCCGCGGCCGCCACCGACGACGAGTAGTCGGCCCGCCCGGGACACCGGGACGTAGGCGCGCACACACGCCGCACCCACCAGCATGGGGCCGCCGGGAGACCGGCGGCCCCACCTGTGTGCACGGGGTCGGTGCGGGGCGGCCGGGAACGTCTCATAACCTCGAAGACGTGCTCAAAGTCCTGTTCTCCTCACGCATGGTGGCCTTCCACGCGCTGGTCGTGGTCCTCGTGCCCGCGTTCGTCTGGCTGGGGTTCTGGCAGCTGGACCGGGCCGAACTCCGCAGCGCCGCGGTCAACCTCCAGCGCGACAACGTCGCCGCCGAGCCCGTGGCCGTGGAGGAGCTCACCTCCGTGGGCGGGGACGTCGCCCGCGCCGACCGCTGGCGCACGGTCGAGGCCACCGGCACCTGGGACCAGGAGAACGAGCTCCTGATCCGCCACCGGGACGGCTCCCAGGGGGTGGGCTTCCACGTGCTCACCCCGCTGGTCACCGAGGACGGGACGGCCCTGCTGGTCAACCGGGGGTGGATCGAGCGCGGCGAGACCGCCCAGGACACCCCCGAGGCGCCCCCCGTCACCGAGGGGGAGGTCCAGGTGACCGGCCGGCTCCAGTTCGGTGAGACCGAGGAGAACACCGGTCTGCGGGAGCGCGGCGGCCTGCCCGAGGGGCAGATCATGATCGTGGACGTGGACCGCTTGGCCGAGGACCTGCCCTACCCCCTGTACGGCGGGTACGTGGAACTCACCGCCCAGGACCCCGTGCCCGAGGAGGCCCCCGAACGCGTCGCCCTGCGCGAGGAGAACACCGGCATGAGCGCCTCCTACGCGTTCCAGTGGTGGGTGTTCGCCGTCGTCGCGGTGGTGGGGTGGATCGTCCTGATCCGCCGGGAGCTCCGCGAGGCGCGCGAGGCCCCGGTGAAACCGGAGACCGGGGACACTGGTGACACGACCGCCGCCGCCCCCGAGGGGCCCGGCGGCGCCGACGAGTCCGCGGAGAGCCGCCAGAAGACCCGGACCTGAGCCCGCACAGCGGCCCGAGGAGCGACGTGGACGATCAGAGTGACTACCCGGCGCCCGGCTGGGTGGAGCGGCGCGCCGTGGCGGGTGAGGAGAGCGCCCGGGCCGGACGGCTGTGGTGGGACGGTGCCGCCGACGCCTACCAGGCCGAACACGGCGACTTCCTCCGCGACGTGGGGTTCGTCTGGTCGCCCGAGGGCGTGGACGAGGCCGACGTGCGGCTGCTCGGCGACCTGGAGGGCGGGCGCGTCCTGGAGATCGGTTGCGGCGCGGGCCAGTGCGGCCGGTGGCTGCGCTCCCAGGGTGTGCGCGAGGTCGTGGGGTTCGACCTCGCCCTGCGGCAGCTCCAGCACTCCCGGCGGATCGACGAGGAGACCGGCCACCGGCTGCCCGTGGTCCAGGCCGACGCCCAGCGGCTGCCGTTCGTGACGGGCTCCTTCGACGTGGTGTTCTCGTCCTTCGGGGCGTTCCCGTTCGTGCCCGCCGCCGAGACCGCGCTGGCCGAGGTGGGCCGGGTTCTCAGGCCCGGCGGGCGGTTCGTGTTCTCGGTGACCCATCCGATCCGGTGGTGCTTCCCCGACGACCCCACCGAACACGGCATGACCGTCAGGCAGTCGTACTTCGACCGCCGCGCCTACGTGGAGGAGGACGACGAGGGGCGGGCGGTCTACGTCGAACACCACCACACCATGGGCGACTGGCTGCGGGGCATCGTGGCGGCCGGGCTGGAGGTCCGGGACGTGGTCGAGCCGGAGTGGCCGGACGGGAACGACCAGGTGTGGGGCGGCTGGGGGCCGGTGCGCGGGCGGATGATCCCCGGGACGGCGATCTTCTCCGCGGTCAGGCCCGGCTAGCTAGGGCGTGTTCCGTGGATGCTTTCGGTTGGTTCGGCGCTTGCGCCGATCGACGCGAGCGGCCTCCAGGCAATCTCTCGCAAGACGAGGAGCGA
>NZ_JBEYHA010000069.1:0-23183 GCF_040635075.1 Nocardiopsis sp. NPDC007018 | reverse complement strand
GTCCTCCCCGCCCTCCGCGCCGATCTTCATCGCGTCGGGGATCGTGCAGGTCAAGGCGGAGAAGACCTTCGTGCCGCTGATCCCGACCCCTCCCGGTTCACCGGTCAGTAGTCGACCGGGATCTCCTCGAACTCACCGAACGGGCCCGCCCGCAGGGTCAGTTCCTCTACGTCCACCGGCGGAGCCGGGTACACCGCCACCAGCTCGTGGGTGTTGCCCGGCTGGATCACGTGCACCTCCTCGGCGAAGCTGCTGTAGCGCCCCTCGCCGAAGTCCATCTGCGCCACGTACCGCACCAGGCCGTTGTCCGGCTCGAACAGCTGGAACCCGCCCAGGGTGCCCTTGTTGAACTGCTCGGGTCCGCCCGCCACCGTCTCGGAACCGCCGAGTTCGGGGGCCAGCGGCCGGTCCGTGGTGTTGGTCATCGCCACCGTGCCGATGACGTACGCGCCGTCCCGCCGCAGCGGGTAGACCTCCAGACGGATACCGTCCTTCTCCCCCTCGGCGACCACCGAACCCGGGTCGTCGCTGTACGGCGCGGGCCAGGTGACGTTGCGCTGCGCGACGCCCAGGCCGTCGTCGTCGTACTCCTCGTCCTCCGTGGCCTCCACCGTCGGGTTGAACACGTACGAGAACTCCACACGGCGGTTGCGCGCCCGCGCCTCCTCGTCGTCCGGGCCTCCCTCCCGCGCGATCGGCTCGCGCTTGCCCCGGCCCTCGACCTCCAGCCTGTAGTCGGTGCCGAGCTCCTCCGCCAGGAGGTCGCGGACGGTCTCCGCGCGCTCCACCGACAGGTTGTCGTTGTAGGAGGCGTCGCCGATGCCGTCGGTGTGCCCGATCACGGTGATGGTGGGGTCGTCCGGGTCGACGTTGTTCGCGAGGGTGGTCGCGGCGCGCCGCACGACGTCGGCGGCGGTCTCGGTGAGGTCCGACCGGTCGAACTCGAACATCACGTCGGAGTGCAGCGAGATGATCTCGCGGTCGCCGTCACGGGTGGTCGAGGCGATCTCGGAGTCCACGAAGCTCTGCACCCACCCCTCGTCCGCGACCGCGTCCTCGTCGGGGCGCCGGTTGGCGAAGGTGAGGTTCTCACCGCGCCCGGGCGGGTTGTCGAGGCTGAGGTGGTCCGGCCCGTTCGGGTTCTCGGGGTCCGCCCTCTCCTCGTCCACGTCCTGGACGGGAATGCCGGTCATGGCGCCGAGGCCGCTGCCGACGAAGGTCACCTGGGCCACCTCGTCCGGAATCCTGGGGAAGTACCGGGTGTACTCGTTGGTGACCCCGTCGTGCACCGGGTACAGACCGTCCTCGTTGGGGCTCTCGGAACCGTACTTGAGTCCCCCCTCGTCGAGGAACTGCCGGTACACGCGACCGGTCAGGGGGTCGACCAGCGTGTGCGCCATGCTCAGGTTCCGGTTGGGACCGGCGAAGTCGTCCAGGTAGGTGACCTCGTAGTGCATGACCGTGTAGTCGTCGGTGCGCTCCAGGCCGGTGATCGAGAAGCGCATCTCGGCGTCCTGACCGGTGTCCTGGAAGATGCGGCCCTCGCGGACGTAGGGGAATTCCTCCCTCACCTCCGGCGGGCCCGACGCGTCGCCGAAGGTCTGTGACCACCAGTCGGACACGGGGGTACAGCCGCTGAGCAGGAGGCTGCCCGAGACCATGAGCGCGACCACGGTGAGGGGCGTCTTCCGCGCCATGTGGGGGAACTCCGATCGTTGAGGAGACGTACGGGCAATATCCTCCTGCACTCGCGGGGTCGAACCGACCACTGCGTCCGCGTAGGCCCGACGTCGACCGCCCTGGCCAGGGGTGACCCCTATGGGGGATTCTTCGGTCGTGGAACGGCGGATGAAACCGCCCGCTCGCGGTCCGTGGTGAGTCGAGGACCGCCCGACGATCCACCGACACGTAGCTTCGTATACCGGTGACGGAAGGACATCGTCCGAAGGAGAGACGCATGCGCGGAACCACTCTCGCGGTGGCCACGACCGCCGTGGCACTCGCACTCGCGCTGGGGGCCTGCGGCTCCGGAGGGGACACCGGCGACGGGGCCGCCCGCGAGGTGGTCCGGGAGTCCGGGGAGGGGGGAGCGGCCGCCGGCGGGGACACGGCCGAACCCTTCGGTCCCGGCTGTTCGGACTTCCCCTCGAGGGGCGCGGGCAGCCTCGACGCGATGGCCGACCAGACCTTCACGACCGCCATAGCGGACAGCCCCGTCCTGGGCCGCCTGGCGGAGGCACTGGAGCGCGCCGGGCTCGGGGAGGACCTGGACACGGCGGTGGGCGTGACCGTGTTCGCCCCCACCAACGAGGCCTTCGACATGTACCCGGACGGGGAGATGGACGACCTCATGCGGGACCGGGACGGCCTGGCGTACCTGCTCAACTACCACGTCGTCGCGGATGCGGTCGGCGGCGCCGATCTGGGCGCGGGCGTGTTCGACTCCCTCAGCGGCGGCCAGGTGCGTACCTCCGGATCGACGGGGGAGTACGTCGTGGACGACTACGCGCCGGTGGTGTGCGCGGACGTGCGTACCGCCAACGCCACCGTGCACGTGGTGGACATGCTGCTCATCCCGTCCTGAACCCCGTGGGCGCGGCGGGCCCGGGCCCGGGTCGGCAAGCGGCACCGACCGGCCGTTTCCGAAAGCCGCGAAAAAAGTTCCGCCACCCACCCATCCGCTTCCCTGTGGGCCCCGAATACCCCATGTGACCACCAGGACACGCGGGGAACCGACCCCGCCACGTGACGGGACGAGCCGGGGCGCCGGGGCGGCCCTCGGACTGACCGTCGTCGCCTCGGCGCTCGGGTTCGGCGCACTCGCCGCCGGGCTCCTCGGGGCGACGTCCCCGGTGGTCACGGTCGGCGACGCGCTCGTCGACCACAGCCCCCGGTTCCTCACGTCCTGGGCGATCGCACTCTTCGGCACGGCCGACAAGGCCGTGCTGGTCACCGGGGTGCTGGTCGTCCTGGCCCTGTCCGGGGCGACGCTGGGTGTCGTGGCTTCACGCCGCCCCGTGGCGGGGTACGTGGGGCTGGGGGTGTTCACGGCGCTGGGGCTCGTCGCCGTGGGCCTGCGTCGCGCCGACGACCCGGGGGCCGCGGTCGCCGTGGTCGTCGGCGCGGCGGCGGGCGCAGTCGCCCTCGCGGTACTGCTGCGCGGCGCGGGGGTGCGCACGACCGGACCCCGGCACGCGCCGGTGGGCGGGGACACCCCGGTGGGCGGAAGCACCGCGGTAGACGGGAACACCCCGGCGGACGAGGACATCCGGGTCAACGGTGCCGAGCCCGGTGACGCGGGCTCGTCTGCGGACGCGAGGACACTGACGGACGCTGGCCCGTCAGGGGACGAGGCCGGGGACGGGGACGCGGACGGTGTCGCCTCCGACCCCACGACGGCGACACCCGGAGGGGGCCGGGGTCCGGGCCGCCGGAGGTTCGTGCTCACCACGGCCGGGGTCCTGGCCGCCTCCGGGACCGCCGGAGCCCTCGGCCGCTGGGCGCCGTCGCTGATCGGTGGAGCGGACCCCTCCGCGCGGCTGGCCCTGCCCTCACCCGCCGACCCCCTGCCGGACCTGCCCTCCGGGGTCGACCTCGGTGTCCCCGGGCTGACCCCCTTCACCACCCCCGCCACGGACTTCTACCGGATCGACACCGCCCTGGCCGTTCCCCGGATCGACCCCTCTCGGTGGACGCTGCGCGTGCACGGCAGGGTCGACCGCCCGTTCGAGATCACGATGGCCGAACTGCTCTCCCGTGACCTGGTCGAGGCGGACGTCACGCTGTCGTGCGTGTCCAACCAGGTGGGCGGCGACCTCGTCGGCAACACCCGCTGGCTGGGTTTCCCCCTCGCCGACCTGCTGCGGGAGGCCGGGGTGCACGCGGACGCCGACCAGATCCTCAGCACCTCCGATGACGGCTGGACCTGCGGCACGCCCACCGAGACGGTGCTGGACGGCCGCGACGCCCTGCTGGCGGTGGGCATGGGCGGTCGACCGCTCCCCCCGGAGCACGGGTTCCCCGCCCGCCTCGTCGTCCCCGGCCTCTACGGATTCGTGAGCGCCACCAAGTGGGTCACCGACATCAAGCTCACCCGTTTCGCGGACGAGCGGGCCTACTGGGCGCAGCGCGGGTGGGGCGTGCGGGCACCGATCAAGACCATGTCGCGGATCGACGTGCCCGCTCCGCTCGGCCGGGTCGCCTCCGGGGAGGTGGCGCTGGCCGGGGTCGCCTGGGCCCAGCACCGCGGGGTGGCCGGGGTGGAGGTGCGGCTGGACGGCGGTGAGTGGTGGGAGGCCGAGCTCGCGCGGGTCCCCGGGATCGACACCTGGGTCCAGTGGGTCGCGGAGACCACCGTGGAACCCGGCGGCCACGCGGTCGAGGTGCGCGCCACCGACGCGACCGGCTTCACCCAGCCCTCCGAGCGGGTGGACCCGGTTCCGGACGGCGCCACCGGCTGGCACCGCATCCGGTTCACGGCCACCTGAGGCCGACGCTGCCCTCGCGGGCCCTGCCCCCACCAGACCTCACACCAACCACACGTACACCACCGACCACACGCAGCACGGACACACCAGAACCAGAACGCAGTCACCGAACAGGGAGAGAACCATGATCCGCACCACCACCCGCAAGAACACGCTCGCCGCCACCGCCGCGGCCGCCGCGCTCGCCTTCGGCCTCTCCGCCTGCGGCGGCATGGACGACTCCGACGCCGAGAACACGGACGCCGGTACCGCCGAGGAGACCGAGGGCACCGGCATGGACGAGAACACCGACGGGGACACCGCGACCGCCGGTGAGAACTTCGGCCCGGGCTGCGCCGAGGTCCCCGCGGACGGCGACGGCAGCTTCGAGGGCATGGCACAGGACCCGGTCGCCACGGCGGCGTCCAACAACCCGCTGCTGTCCACCCTGGTCACGGCGGTCGGAGAGGCCGACCTGGTCGACACGCTCAACTCCGCCGAGGACATCACCGTGTTCGCGCCCACCAACGACGCCTTCGACAAGATCCCCGAGGAGGACCTCAACGCCCTCCTGGACGACAAGGACCAGCTCACCGAGGTGCTCACCTACCACGTGGTCGAGGGCCGCCAGGCTCCGGAAGCCCTCGCTGACGGCACGTTCACCTCTCTCCAGGGTGAAGACGTGACCTCCGCCGGCTCCGGTGAGGACTTCACGGTCAACGGTGACTCCAAGGTGGTCTGCGGCAACGTGCAGACCTCCAACGCGACCGTCTACATCGTCGACACCGTCCTGATGCCCTCCTGATGAGAGGGCGCGCCACGGCGTAGCCGGTCCGGCTCCGGGGATCGGACCGGCCACCCTCCCGGCGGTCCCCCGTCCGGGGGACCGCCACAACGCCCGGGGATCATGGGGTGTACGCGGCGGTGGCGGGGGCCCCGCCGTTCAGCCCGCTGAGAGAACGAAGCAACGCGTCACCCAGACGAGAAGGGTCCGGATGGACAGGGCAGCAGCCGTACCGCGCGACGCGGTCCACGACGCCGATCCGCCCCGGCTGGAGGAACTGCTCCCCCTCGTGGCACGCGGAGACGAGCGGGCCTTCGGCCGGGCCTACGACCTGATCAGCCCCACCGTGTACGGTCTGGTACGCCGCGTCCTGCGCGACCCGGCCCAGTCGGAGGAGGTCACGCAGGAGGTACTGGTCGAGGTGTGGCGCAGCGCCTGCCGCTACGACGCGCGGCGGGGCAGCCCCCAGGCCTGGGTGATGACCCTGGCCCACCGCAGGGCGGTGGACCGGGTGCGCTCCGAACAGGCCAGCAGCGACCGTGAGGCACGGGCGGCCGCCGCCGACACCCGTCGCCCCTACGACGAGGTGGAGGAGGAGGCCACCAACCGGCTCGAACGAGAACGCGTGCGCCGATGTCTGGACACGCTCACCGAACTCCAGGGGCAGTCGGTGCGCCTGGCCTTCTACGGCGGGTACTCCTACCGCGAGGTGGCCAGGCTGCTGTCGGCGCCGTTGGGAACCGTCAAGACCAGGATGCGTGACGGGCTGATCAGGCTCAGGGACTGCCTGGGGGTGGAGTGGTGAGAGGCACGATGGGGCAGGACCTGCACACACTGACGGGCGCCTACGCGTTCAACGCCCTCTCCCCCGGTGAGAGCGTCCGGTTCGAGGACCACCTGGCCGACTGTGACTCCTGTGTCCAGGAGGTCCGGGGCTTCACCGAGACCTCGGCACTGCTCGCCTCGGCCGCCGCCCGGACCCCGCCGGACGGGCTGCGGGACCGGGTGCTGGAGGAGGTCTCCCGTACCCGGCAGCTGGCTCCCGCGCCCGAACGCCTCCCCGAACCCCGGCGCCGTGCCTGGCCGTGGGTGCTGGGCCTGGCACTGGCCGCGTGTGTGGCCGCCGTCATCGCGTTGGGCGCGGTCGTGGTCGAACAGGGCCGCCAGGTGGACCAGCTGCGGGCCAACGAACAGCGGATCGCGGCGGTGATCTCGGCTCCGGACGCGGTCTCCACCAGCGCCGAACCGATGGAGGGGGTGAGCGTCTCCGTGGTGCATTCGGAGACCCTGGGCGACCTGGTGTTCAGCGCGCACGGTCTTGAGGACCTGCGCGACGCGGACTACCAGCTCTGGCTGACCAGGGGGGACGGCAGCGTGTACTCGGCGGGTGTGCTCTCCGTGGACGGCGCCGGGTTCGTGCTGCCGATCCTGGCGACCCCGGACGAGGGCACCGAGGGAGTCGCGGTGACGGTGGAGCCCGAGGGCGGCTCGGAGCAGCCCACCTCGGAGCCGGTGATGGCGATGCCGGTCACCGGCTGATCCCCGAAGGCCGGGCCCGGGCCCGGGCGGGGCCGCGCCGTCTGTCGGCGCGGCCCCGATTCGGGCTCCGGCGCGGGTCCCGGTTCGGGCTCCGGCGTGGGCCTGACGCGGGTCCCGGCAGAGCACCACGCCCCGGAGCGGGCCCGCGCACCGGGGTCAGCGCTGCGCGATCTCCTCGGGACGGGGCAGGTGGCGCATGGTGGGTCCCAGGGTGAACAGGGCGGCCAGCGCCGACACCACCGCCATCATCAGGAACACGAGCGTGGGCCCGGCCAGGTCGAACAGCAGCCCGACCGCGACGATCCCGACCGGCTGGGAGAGCAGCGACATGAAGGTCACCGCCCCCAGCGCCCGGCCCTGGTAGCGGTCGGGGACCGACGTGGCGACGTAGCTGTAGAACACCGCGTTCACACACGGCACGGCGGCGAACACCAGCCCCATGATCAACCCGAGGCTCAACACGCCTGGCGCCACCAGGAGGGCGAGCGCGCACACCGGCGCCGACCACGCGGTGAAGAAGAGGATCGCGCTGGGTCGCACCACGCGCACGACCACCCCTGACGCCAGCGCGCCGACCAGCCCGCCCGTGCCCGCGAGCGAGACGGTGAGCCCGACCACGACGTGGGAGGCGCCCCGTTCGTCGGCGGTCGCGATCAGCGCCAGGAACGCCCCTGTCTGCGTGAACGCGAGATTGAAGCAGACGATCCACGAGAGCATCGGCCGCAGGATCGGGTGCCGGGACAGCAGCGCGAACCCCAGCACCGCACCGCGCGGACCCATCCGCTCGCCCCGGCCCCGGTGGGCCTGCATCGGGCGTCGGACGCGCAGCACCAGCACCATCGACACCAGGTAGAGGGCGGCCTCGGTCAGGAACGGGAAGGCGCGCCCCAGACCGAAGAGGAAGCCGGCCACGGGCGCGCCGAGCGCGGTCGTGGTGAAGAAGCGAATCTGGTTCTGCGCCGCCGCGCCAGCCATCTGCGACGACGGCACCAACTGTTTGGTCGCGGCCATGGCAACCGGGTTCGAGACTCCCATCAACGCCGAGCTCACCACCGCCACACCGATCACCATCGGCACCGTGACGTGGCCGCTCATGAGGGTCGCCGCGAAGGAGACGAGCAGGATCAGGCGGCCGAGGTCGCAGACCAGCAGCACGGCGCGGCGGTTGACCCGGTCCGCGAGGGAGCCGCCGACGACCGCCGCCACCATGGTGGTGGCCACCTGGGCCGCGCCGACCAGCCCCGCTCCGGCGGCGGAACCGGCGAGCGTCAGCATGAGCAGGGGGTAGGCGACCTCACCGCTCTCCTTGCCCAGTCCGGCGAGGAAGCGGCTCGACCAGAGGACCTGGAAGTCCTGGTTACGCAGGAGGGAGGCGGCTCCGACGCGGCTCCGGCGCGCCCGTCGCGTAGGGGCGGCGGCCCCCGGCGGGGGGCGCGAGTCCGGTGCGGGGTCCGGTACCGGGGGAGGCCCCGGGGGCGGGAGGAGGGCCCGCCGATCGATCGTCATGGTGTCCGACCACCCGTCGTGATGCCCGGTGCTCCCGGGAGTGCCCCGAGGCCCGGCTCCGAGGGTTGCCCCCAAGCGCCCCCGTCGCGGTCTCGCGCGGGTCGTGGGCGTCAGGAGGGGTGGGCGGGGATCACGAAGGAGGGTCTTTCGGGGGTGGGGTTGCTCAGACCGACATTATGCGCCCGTTGTGGCATTGGCGACCCCTAGTCCACACGAAAGGCGCATATCCGACCCATTGGCCACTATCGGCCGCCCCCTTCACGAACCGACGACGGGAAGGTCGGACGACCGGACCGGGCGGCGCCGCTGGGCGGCCGCCTCGATCGTCCACGGGGTGCGCTCGACGTAGGCCACGACCAGGGCCACCGCCAACGAACCGCCCGCGATCACCGCGTACGAGAGGGTCCACCCGCCGGTCAGCTCGTAGAACAGGCCGAACAGCAGCGGGCCGCCCAGGGCGATGCCGCTGCCCGCCCCCTGCACGAACCCGGAGAGGGCGGCGGCTCCCTGCGGAGTGGAGCTGCGGGCGTTGATCATGGTCATGGTGACCACGAACAGACTGGTGCCCAGGCCGAGGAAGAGCACCCACAGCACGGCGTACGCGGGGGCCGCGGCTACACCCAGGTAACCGACGCCGTAGCCGAACAGCCCGAGCGCGACGATCGGGAAGGTGTTGGCCGCGCGCAGGGTGACGATCGGCGCGACCAGGCCGAACAGCAGGCTGACGCCGACCATCAGGGAGACCAGACTCCCGGCGAGGGCGGGGCTGTGGCCCGCGTCGTCGAGCAGGGCGGGAAGCCAGGTGAACAGCGTGAAGACGTTCCAGGTGACCATCCCGAACAGCAGCGCCATCCGCCAGGCCATGCCCACGCGCCAGATCGGCCGGGCCAGTCCGGGGCCCGCGGAGGACACGGCGGCGTTCGGCTCGCCACCGGGCCGCCGCCACTGGACGACCCACAGGAGCGCGGCGACCAGGGCCAGGAAGGACCACGCCCCCAGCGCCACACGCCAACCGGCGACCTCCGCCAGGGGGATCGCGACCAGGGGCGGGAAGAGGGCGCCCAGGTGGATGGCGACCATCTGCACGGTGCTCAGCGCGGCGAGCCGGTCCGGGAAGTACTGCTTGATCAACGGCGGCAGGACGACGTTGCCCAGTGCGGCGCCGGTGAGGGCGATCCCGGTGAGCAGGAGCAGGGCCGCGGTGTCGGGAGCGAAGGCGCGCATGACCTGGCCCGCTCCGGCGAGCAGCATGCTCAGGGCGGCCGTGGCCTCGGGGCCCAGACGGCGCATGATGGCCGGGGTGACCAGCCCGAACACGGCGAAGGCCACCAGCGGCAGGGTGCCGAAGACACCCACGACGGTGGCGGTGAACCCGAACTCCTCGCCGACGGTGGTCAGCAGAGGCGAGAGGGAGGTGACCACGAGGCGCAGGTTGAGCGCCGCGCAGACGATGGCGAGCAGGGCCAGGACACGGCCCCGGGCCCTGGGGCGTACCGACGGTCGGTCGGCGACGGCCACGGCGGAGGAAGGTCTCACGGTGACGGACGTCCCTTGTGTTGCGGTGGTGCGGCGTTGCACCGGTGCTGGGCCGACCGGCGGGCGACACTGCCGTCCGGGAAGGATCACTCCCCGGCGAGCCAAATACGACCTTTTCGCTCAGATGTTACGCATGCTCCGGAGTCAAATACAAACACCCGTATTAAGTACGGGTAAACTCTGGTTATGGCTGATCTCGACGAACTAGATACGGCGATCCTGGCCGAACTCCAGTCAGACGCACGAAAGACCAACCGCGACGTGGCCGCGGCGGTGGGCGCGTCGCCCACCACGACCCTGGATCGCACCCGCGCGCTGCGAGAAAGGGGTGTGATTCGCGGCTCACTGCTGGACGTCGACCTCGAACTCATCGGCCGCCCCGTCCAGGCGCTCATCACCGTGAGCGTCGTGAAGCCCTCGCGCCACAACATCGAGGCCTTCCGCGACTGGGTCCGCGCCCTGCCCGACACCCTGTCGGTCTTCGTCACCTCCGGCAACGAGGACTTCCTGGTGCACGTGGCCCTGCCGGACAACAACAGCCTCTACGCCTTCGTGGTGGACAAGCTGACCGAACGCCCGGAGGTGGCCGACGTGCGGGCGTCGATCGTCTACGAGCACCTGCGCAACAACCGGATCGCGCCCGCCAACGCCCGGGACCGCCACCACCCCTGATCACACGCCCTACCGGGAGACCAGGTCCACGCGGGCGGACGACGCGGGGCCCACGGCGGGGGCGGTCGGGGGCGGCGCAGGGGCCGACGGCTAGCCTTGCGGGGTCCCCGACCCCTTCTGCGAGACATCCAATGACCACACCTATCGTCGTCGCGGTGCTGGTGGCGGCGCTCCTGCACGCGGCGTGGAACGCGATCGCGCACGCGATCACCGACCGCCTGCTCGGCTTCGCGCTGATCGGCCTGGGCGGGATGTTCGCGACCCTCCCGCTGCTGTTCGTGGTCGGGATGCCTCCGCCCGAGGCCTGGCCGGTCCTCATGGGCTCCCTGGCCACCCACCTGGTCTACCTGACCCTGTTGATGGTGTCCTACCGGACCGGTGACTTCGGGCAGGTCTACCCCCTGGCCCGGGGCACCGCGCCCTGGGTGGTGGCCCTCATCGGCGCGGTCCTGCTCGGCGAGGCGCTCCCCCTCAGGGAACTCGTCGGCGTCCTGGTCATCTCGGCCGGGCTGATGATCCTGGTGTTCGCGGGCGGGCTGCCCCGGCGCCACCACGCGCCCGCGCTGCTGGCCGCCTTCGCGACCGGGCTCGCGATCGCCTCCTACACCGTGGTGGACGCCTACGGCGTGCGCCTCACGGAGAATCCGCTCGGCTACATCGCCTGGATCATGATGCTCCAGGGCCCGGTGTTCTTCCTGGTGGCGCTGGCCACCCGGCGGGGAAGACTGGCCGACCAGCTGAAGCCGATCTGGAAGGTCGGCCTGATCGGCGGCGCGGTGAGCGCGGGCGCCTACGGCCTGGTCCTGTGGGCCCAGCTGTCCGGGGCGGTCGCCGGAATCGCGGCCCTGCGCGAGACCAGCATCGTCTTCGCGGCACTGATCGGCCTGGTGTTCTTCAAGGAACGGGTGGGGCCCGTCCGGATCGCCGCCTCCGCCGTGGTCGTGACCGGCGTCCTCCTGCTCACCCTGTGACCCCGGCGGGGGCGCCGCACCGGGCGGCCGGAGTACCTCCGGGCGCCCGCGCTCCGGTGACGGGCACCGGGCTCCCCCACCCCGGCGCGGGCTCCGCGTGAGTACTTCTACTCAGTAACCGCGCCCGCCCGGGCGCGGTCCCAACGGGTATGAAGAACCAGCGACCCACCTCCCCGCCGCTGCTCCTCCTCGCGACGCTCGGCGCGGGACTGTTCCTGACCGGCTGCGGCCTGCTGCCCGGCGGCCCCGACGAGCCGCGTGACCCCGGCGTCTCCCCGGTGTCCGCCTCCCCCTCCGACGACCGTCCCTCCGCGTCGCCCGACGACCGCGCCCCCGAGGGCCCGCCCTCACCCGACGCCGCGTCCTCCCCCTCGGGAGCGGCCCCCGACTGGTCGGCCCCCACGTTCGCCACGGGCTGGGAGATCCAGTACCGCGCCGACATGAACCTGCACCAGGCCACCCAGGACGGCACCGGATGCGACGTCGTGTTCAGCCAGACCACCGGCACCGACCAGGCCCGCAGGGACGGATTCGAGCCCGGCGGGACCCTCGACGCCCTGGTGGAGAACGTGGCCGAGCGGGCGGGGAGCACGCCGGTCGACGTCCCCGCCGACCCCTACCGGATCGTCGCCGACTCGGGCCGGACCCACGAGTTCGAGACCCGGCAGGTCACCTTCGACACGCCCGACGAGCACCGCACGGCCCGCATGGGCGTGCTGTGGGTGGACGACGCCGAACTGGTGGTCAGCGCGTCGTGCCCCACGGAGGCGTGGGACGAACAGCAGTTCCCGATCGCCGTGCTCGTGGGCGCGGCGTCGATCAGCGGCGCCTGACCCCGCCCCGGCCCCGAGCGCGGCCCGGATCGGTCGTAGGCTGACGGATGTGACTGGAATCTCATCCGCCCCCGAGGGCGGCGAGGACACCGGGGTCCGCCGGATCTGGGGCGCGCTCGGACTCCCCGGCCTCGTGGACGTGCACACGCACTTCATGCCCCCCAACGTGCTGCGCAAGGTGTGGGCCTACTTCGACGCCCTCGGCGAGGGGGTCTGGCCGATCAACCCCCGCTACCGCGTCGACCAGACCGAGCGGGTCGCCCTCCTACGCGGGTTCGGGGTCCGGGCCCACACCGCGCTGTCCTACCCGCACCGACCGGACATGGCCACCTGGCTGAACGCCTGGTCGGCCGACTACGCCGACCGGCACCCCGACGCCCTGCGCAGCGCCACCTTCCACCCCGAGCCCGGGGCGGGCGGCTACGTGGCCGAGGCGATCGGCTCCGGTGCCCGCGTCTTCAAGGCCCATCTCCAGGTCGGCGGCTACGATCCCCGCGACCCGCTGCTGTCGGAGGTGTGGGGCGCCCTCGCCGACTCGGGAACCCCCGTGGTGGTGCACTGCGGCTCCGGGCCCGAACCCGGGAACTTCACCGGCCCCGGCCCCTTCGAAGAGGTGCTGCGCGAGCACCCGCGCCTGACCGCCGTCATCGCTCACGCCGGCGCGCCCGAGTACACGGCCTTCCTCGATCTGGCCGAACGGTACGACCGCGTCCACCTGGACACCACCATGGCGTTCACCCCCTTCACCGAGCGGCGCTCGCCCTTCCCCCGCGCCGAACTGCCCCGCCTGCGCGCGCTCGGCCACCGCGTGCTCCTGGGCTCCGACTTCCCGAACATCCCCTACCGCTACCTCGACCAGCTCCGGGCCCTGACCGGCCTGGACCTGGGCGACGACTGGCTGCGCGGGGTCCTGCACGACAACGCCGCCGCGCTGTTCGGCCTCCGTGCCCGCCCAGACGACCCCGCACCGGCGCCCGACACCGGGCGGCACCACACAGAGAGGGAACGATGGAACTCGCCCTGACACCCCTGGAGTTCGCCCGCCGGACCCGCAGGCTGCACCCCCACCGCGAGGCAGTGGTCGACCGCGGCCTCCGGTTCACCTACGAACAGTTCCTCGACCGCTGCGACCGCTGGTCGTCCGCGCTCCGGTCCATGGGGGTCGGGAAGGGCGACCGGGTCGCCTACATCGCACCCAACACCCACGCCCAGCTGGAGTCGTTCTACGCGGTCCCGCAGCTGGGCGCGGTCCTGGTCCCGGTCAACTTCCGGCTCACCGCGGACGACTTCGTGTACATCGTCAACCACTCCGGCGCCCGGGTGCTGTGCGTGCACGCCGACCAGCTCGACGCCGTCGACGGCGTCCGCGACCGCATGCCCGGCGTGGAGAGGTTCGTCGCCCTGGAGGGCGCCCGCGACGGCTGGGAGGACTACGAGTCCCTGCTCGCGGCCTCCTCCGCCGACTTCGACCGCCCGGAGATCGCGGAATCGGACTTGCTCACCATCAATTACACGTCGGGGACGACCGCGCGCCCCAAGGGGGTGATGATCACCCACCGGAACGCGTACCTGAACTCGGTGGGGACGCTGCTGCACCTGCGGATCGGCCTCGGCGAGCGGTACCTGTGGACCCTCCCGATGTTCCATGCCAACGGCTGGACCTACACCTGGACGGTCACGGCGGCAGGGGGCACCCACGTGTGCCTGCCCGCCATGGACCCGGCACGGGTGTTCGAGCTGATCCGGTCGGAGGAGGTCACCTGGCTGTGCGCCGCTCCCACGGTGCTCATCATGCTCTCCAACACTCCCGAGGCGGTGCGCGGCTCCGTCCCGCCCGGAGTGCACGTGGTCACCGCCGGGGCCTCCCCGGCCGCCGAGACCATCGAACGGCTGGAGGAGGACTTCGGCTGGACCGTCACCCACGTCTACGGCCTGACGGAGACCACACCCTTCATCACGGTGTGCGAACCCCGGCCCGAGCACCGGGACCTGGGCGTGCGCGAACGGGGCGCGCTCAAGGCCCGCCAGGGGGTCGAGCTCATCACCTCCGGAGAACTGCGGGTGGTGGACACGGACGGCGCCGAGGTGCCCTGGGACGGCAGGACCGTCGGGCAGATCACCGTGCGCGGCAACGTGGTGATGAAGGGCTACTACAACGACCCCGAGGCCACCGAGCTGGCCATGGGCGACGGCTGGTTCCGCACCGGCGACGCCGCCGTCACCCACCCGGACGGCTACGTGGAGATCCAGGACCGGATCAAGGACGTCATCATCTCGGGCGGCGAGAACATCTCGTCCGTCGAGGTGGAGGGGGTGCTGCTGCGGCACCCGGCCGTACTGGAGGCGGCGATCGTGGGGGTCCCGCACGAGCGCTGGGGGGAGACTCCGCGCGCGTCCGTGGTGCTGCGTGAGGGTGCCACCGCCACCGAAGCGGAGATCATCGCCTTCGCCCGCGAACACCTCGCGCACTTCAAGGCCCCCACCCAGGTGGAGTTCGTGGAGCGGTTGCCCAAGACCGCCACCGGCAAGATCCAGAAGTTCGTCCTGCGCGGCGGTGCCTCGGCCGTCTCACGCCAGTAGGGCGGGGCGGCCCCGCCCGACGCCGACTCGGGCGGGGCCGCGGAGCGCGGGCACGTGTGCCGGGTGTCGACGCGCTCGTCGGCGAGCGCCCGGGCCGGTCGCCGACGCCCGTACCGGGCCTACCCGGGGTTCGGGGTGAGCAGCACGAACAGGGCTCCGGCCGGGTCGACGGCCACCGCCAGCCGCCCCACCCCCGGAACGTCGTCCGGCCCCATGTTGATCTCGCCCCCGGCCCCGCGAATCCGGTCGACGGTCGCGTCGCAGTCGACGACGTGGAAGACGGGATGCCAGTCGGCGCCCCCTCGGGTCCGGGCCAGGTCCGCGGCGCCGACGCCCATGATCCCGCCGAAGGCCCGGTCGTCGCCCAGGCCCGCCGGGCGGGCCACGCCGTACACGCCCGCGGAACCCGGCAGTTCGAAGTCCGCGAACTCCCAGCCGAACAGGCCGCCGTAGAACTCCCTCGCGCCCTCGGCCGAGGGGGTCCACAGCTCCGTCCACACGAGGGTGTTCGGATCGTCGGTGCGTTCCATGCCCGGCAGGGTCCCGGCCTCCCAGAGCGCGACCGCCCCGCCCTGCGGGTCGCCCACGTGTGCCATCCTGCCCAGGCCCATGACGTCCATGGGCTCCACGTACGGCGTCGCGCCCAGTTCGCGGGCCCGCCGGAACGTCGCGTCCAGGTCGGGGGTGTTGTAGTAGATCGTCCAGGTGATGGGCTGGTCGTCGGTCATCCTCGGACCGAGCCCGCCGATCATCGAACCCTCGTACCGGATCAGCATGTAGCCGCCGGTGTCCGGACCGGCCGACTCCGCGGTCCAGCCGAACACCCGGCCGTAGAAGTCGAGCGCGTGGTCCACGTCGGCGGCGGTCAGCTCGACCCAACAGGGTGAACCGATCACGTAGTCGGTGGTGAGCATGGTGCCTCCCGTCTTGGCTCCACACGAGTGTGCTCCAGGGCGTCGCCATGCCGGGGATGAGCGGGGCAAAGTCTTGACAACGACCGAACCGACCCGGGAGGACCCGACATGACCGCACGCCTGCACCACGTGGGACCGGTGATCGTCGACGTCGTGATGACCGTCGACCGGCTGCCCGAGCAGGGCGGCGGCGCCTTCGCCGACACCGCGCGCACGGTCGCGGGGGGCGGCTTCAACGTGATCGCCGCGGCCCGCCGCGCGGGCATGGAGGTCGTGTACGGAGGTGCGCACGGCACGGGGCCGCACGGCGACCTGGTGCGGTCCGCGCTGCGCGACGCGGGCGTGGTGGTCGCGCACCCGCCCCGGCCCCGCGACACCGGGTTCTGTGTGGCCCTGGTGGACGCCTCCGCGGAGCGTACGTTCGTCACTCACCTGGGAGCCGAGACCGACCTGCCGCTGGCCGACCTGCGCACCCTGCGGCCGGTGGCGGGCGACTTCGTCTACACCGTGGGGTACTCGCTGCTGCCCGGGGAGCGCGCCGACGAACTCGTCACCTGGATCGGTGCGCTTGCCTCGGGGGTGCGGCTGGTCGTGGACCCGGCGCCGGTGGTGGGCGCGATCCCGCCCGCGACGCTCGACGCGGTGCTCTCCCGCACGGACGTGCTCAGTCTGAGCGCCGTCGAGGCGGCCGAGGTCACCGGGGTCACGGACCCGTCGGTCTCGGTGTCGCTGCTGGCCGGGCGGGTGGCCCCCGGTGGTGTGGTGGTGCTGCGCGACTCCGCCGAGGGGTGCCTGGTGGTGTGCGGGGGCGACGCGCCCCGGCGGGTCCCGGGATTCCGGGTGGACGCGGTGGACACCAACGGCGCGGGCGACGCGCACGTCGGGGTGTTCACCGCCGCCCTGGCCGAGGGCCGACCGCCGCTGGAGGCCGCCCGCCGGGCCAACGCGGCCGCCGCCCTCGCCGTCACCCGGCGCGGTCCCGCCACCTCCCCCAAGGCGGAGGAACTGGAGCGGTTTCTGGCGACCCGGGTGTGAGCACCAGACGTGGACGAACAGTCGGCCAGGGTACTTGCAGCGATCCACCTGCCGACGAATCGCCAACCTTACGCCATGCGTACAACTTCTTGTACAATAGAGTCAAGTTCGTGTGCGAGGAAGGACTGAGACATGAAGACCGTGACCTACTCCGAGTCCCGTGCCAACTACGCCGCCACCCTCGACTCCGTGATCGATGACCGGGAGGAGGTCGTCATCACCAGGGCGGGACGGGAGCCCGTGGTGATGATGGCGCTGTCGGAGTACGAGACCCTCAAAGAGACGGCCTATCTCCTGCGCAGTCCCGAGAACGCCCGTCGTCTGGTGACCGCGATCGAGGAACTGGAGTCGGGCCGTGGGATCGAGCGGGAGTTGAGCGAGTGAGGCTCGTCTGGGCGGAGAGCGCTTGGGAGGACTACGTCTGGTGGCAAAGCCAGGACCGGAAGATCCTCAAGCGCATCAACGCACTGATCAAGGACATCGCCCGTAACGGCAATGAGGGCATCGGAAAACCGGAGCCGCTGCGACACGGTTTCCAGAGCTACTGGTCGCGCCGCATCACCGATGAGCACCGGCTCGTGTACAAGCTGGTCGAGGATGAGACCCTCATCGCCGCCTGTAGGTACCACTACGGGAAGTGACCTCGACAACCGTCCGCCCCACGGACACCGCTAGTGGCGAAAATGGATGAACAGGCGGCCACGATACTCGCGAAGCCGCACTTCGCGACCTCGGAGGCGCTCAGGCCTGGCCAGGGAGGGCGACATGGACGCGGTGGGGACCGTTGTAGTGGTGCCCCTCGCCTACAGGGAGGAAGCCCAGTCGGGCGGCCAGGCGCAGGCTGGGCGCGTTGTCGATGTGGATGAGCGCCCAGACCGAGTGCAGGCCGAGAGAGTCAAGGCCATGGCGGAGCAGCGTGCCAGCCGCTTCCGTGGCCAGACCTCGCCCTCCGTGGCGGACAGCCAGGTACCAGCCGATCTCCGGCAGCCCGCCGGGCAGTTCCCCCGAGGGGCGCAGATGGGCGAGGCCGACCAGGTCACCGTCGAGCAGCACGGCCCAGTGCCCCAGTGCCGGTGGCCCGTCGTAGGCCAGCCGATTGTCGACCATCCGGCGAGCCAGGGGCGGATCGGAGAGATCCGCCCCCAACAGGGAGCTCATGGCCGGGTCGGCGAACAGGTCCACCACGGCATCGGCATGCCGTTCCGCGAGGGGTTCCAGGACCAGCCGGTCGCTGAACAGGCACTTCTGCCGCTCACCCATCGGACCTCCGGAAGTCAGTGCTTGAAGTGGACGAACAGTCGGCCGAAGTTCTTCGAGTCCTTCTCCACCCGGTGGTAGCGGGCCTTGACGTCCTTGCGGTCCAGGAAGCGCAACACCCGCTTCTTCAACTGTCCGGACCCCTTGCCCGGGATGATCTCGACGGTCTTGGCCCGCTTGCGTTCGGCCTCGTCCATGATGGCGTTCAGCGCCTGGTCGATGCTGGTGCCCCGGTTGTAGATGTCGTGCAGATCGAGTTTGAGTCGCACTCCCGCCCCTTCTCCGATAGCCCGGATGATACGCGCACGGACCACGCCAGGCCCAGCGCGGTGAGCGCCGCCAGCGCCCCGGCGGCCGTGAGGGTGAGGGTGTCGGGCGCGACCACCGACTGTCCTCTCAGGGCCTGCCAGACGGTCAGCGCCGTGAGCCCGGTGTAGGCGGCGCCCACCACCAGCGACACGCGCAGGCGCACGTCGTCGTCACGCAGCCGGGGGAACCGGACGCCGAGGGCGACCAGCGCCAACGCGAGCAGAATCATCACCTGGAGGCCGTGCATGCCGACGAAGTGGCCGACCCTGAGGTCGCCGCCGACGGTGCTCCAGCCGAGCACGGGCAGTCCGGGGCCGCCGTCGGGCAGGCCCACCGTGTGCGCCCCGATCACGTCCATGGGCCCTTCGAGCTGGGCGGGGGTGGGGCTGGTCATGAGGGGACCCACGGCCATGCCGAGGAGGGCGATGCCCATGCCCACGCGCAGCGCCCAGGTGGTGGAGCGCTCCCGGACCCGCTGGAGCATGAGCACCACCGCGAGCGCGAACGACGCCACCCACAGGGTCGCGATCATCCCGCCCATGACCGCGTAGATCGCGGAGTCGAGGGGGGTCGCGTTGTTGAAGTGGCTCATCCGGCCGCGTGCGGCCTGGGTGACGAGCAGGGCCATCTCCCCCGCCGTCGTGGCGGCGACCACGGTGCCCAACCACCAGGCGGTCCGGCGGCCGCGTGTGAGCAGCGTGAGCATCCAGGCGAGGGTGGCGTTGTAGACGATGATCGACACGGCGAACTTGGCGGGTTTCAGCCAGATCGGGTCGTTGTTGACGAGCCGGTCGTCCAGGACGAGGCCGACGGCGCTGACGGCGAGGAGGGCGACGCACAGGTACACGACCAGCATGAGCGGCCGATGGAGGGGAGCAGGCACAGAGGATTCCCTGAATAGATAGTTCCACTATCCGCTATAGACACTCCTACTATCCATAAAGGGGAGCGCGGGCGCAAGGGCGCCTGCGCACGAAGGGACGGCATGCGCATCTCGGAACTGAGCCAGCGCTCGGGGGTACCCGTACCGAGCATCAAGTTCTACCTGCGGGAGGGGCTCCTGCCCCGGGGCGAGCTCACCAGCCCCAACCAGGCCCGTTACGACGAGGACCACCTGAACCGGCTCCGCCTGGTCAGCGCCCTCACCGGGGTCGGCGGCCTCTCGGTGGCCGCCGCGCGGGACGTGCTCGCCGTGATCGACGCCGAGGAACCCAACCTCGACGACCTCATGGGGGTCACCCTCAAGGCCGTCCACCCCATCACCACGGAGAACGAGCCCACCGACGCCGAACTCGCGGAAGTGGACTCCCTCGCCGAACGGCACGGCTGGTACGTCCACCCGGACTCGCCGTTGCGAGAGGAGGTGGCCCAGGTGGTCGCCGCTCTCCACCAGGCCGGGCTCGACACCGGCTCGGGGTGGGTCGACGGCTACGCGCGCGCCGCCGACGACGTCGCCAGGCAGGACCACGAGGTCCTGACCGGACTCGACGGCCTGGACGAGGTCCTCAGGACCGTGGTGGTCGGCACCGTCCTGGGCGAGCGGCTCCTCGCCGCGCTGCGGCGCATGGCCCAGGCCAGCGAGGCCCACCGCCGCTACGGAGTGTGAGGTCGGGCAGCGGGTCGCCTGGCGGTGCGAGGACCCGCCCTCCTCCGCCCCGGCCCCCGCGCCGCCCGTCTCGCTCCCGCCGCACAGGGCCCGTCCACCCCGCCAAGCGCCCTCACCCCTCCCCCCCCGATCACCGGCACCCCCACTCCGAGGGATGGTCGCCCAGGCGCAGCTCCACCCACACGGTCATGACCCCCCGGGGTTCACGCGCCGTGTGCTGCCACTGCGTGCTGACCTCGCCCAGCAGGGCCACCACCCCGGCGGACAACACGGGCTTCCAGGCCTCGTCGGCGGAGATCGGCGGCCGGTAGTCCACGGACGTCGTCGCGTGCCGACCCATGCGCACGAGGCTGAGCCGCCAGGGGTCCCCGCCGGAGTCAAGGATCTCCTGGGCCATCACCGCCATGAGCCAGATCATCCCCTCGCTGCCGGGGCCCAGTTCCTCGGCCAGGAAGCGGCGCACCTGACGCACCAGGTTCACACCGGGCACCAGTGTCCGCACGACCACGCTCAAGCAACACCCCCCAATTGAGCCACTCAGACATCATGACACGCGAGCTTGATGCTTACACAAGAATCATAGAATTGGCAGCACCCACCTGCAAAAACGTCGGAGTCTATTGAAGACGGACAGAATCTATGCTTATCTAAGCATCGTCATCAGCAGACACCTGGGAAGGGAGAGACATGCAGGTGAAGCAGATCCGAGGGTGCGAAAACGGAGGGTGCCCGAAGGTGTTCGCCACCGACCGGGGGACATTCCTCGTGCAAGGCGCTACGGTTGTCTCCATGCCCACTCCGGAGCACGAAACGGTCATCGAGGTCCCCGTGGAGATCATCCAGGGCCTGTGACCCACCGGTGCCCGAGGGAGGGGCGGGGCTCGTCTGGCGGCTACGCCCAGGACGGAGACGAGCCCCCCACCGGGACGCGTAGGGAGAACAGGCAGAACTCGTGAGTGAGTACCGGAGGAAACGCCAAGGGCAATTCGGTCAGGAACTGAGGAACCTACGCGGATCGATGAGTCTGAGCGGCCGCGAGGCGGCGGAACTGGCCGGCACGGACCAATCCACCATCTCGCGCGTCGAGAACGGACACATCCGCCCCTCACACGAACTCCTCGCGCGACTCCTCGACACCTATCAGGCCTCCCCTGCCGCCAAGAAACGCCTCGCCGCCGAACTCACCGAACTCGACATCGGCGTCAGCAGTTGGAAGTGGCTCGAAGAACAGCAACAACTGCCGCGCCAGACCTACATCCGCAACCGGGAACGGGAGGCCCTGAAACGGCGGGGCTTCCACATGGAGGTTCTCCCCGGCCTGCTCCAGACCCCCGCGTACGCCGCCGAGGTGCTGCGCGACAGCCCCCCCATCGCACCGGAACAGGTCCCCGAAGGGGTCGCCCTGCGCACCGAGCGGCAGAAGGTCCTGTTCGAGGAGGGCCGGACCTTCGGCTTCGTCATCACCGAGTACGCGCTCCGCCGCCCCTTCGGCACCCCCGACCTCATGCGGACCCAGTACGAGCGCCTCCTCCACCTCGCCTCGGACCCCAGGATCAGCGTCACCGTCATCCCGATGTGGGCGCGCTACCCGGTCACCCCCAGCGGCTTCACGATCTTCGACGACTCCTACGTCTACATCGGCACCATCACCAAACCGTTGGAGATCGTCGAGGGCACGCAGGTCCAGGACTACGTGCAGCTGTACGCGACCCTGGAGGAGGCGGCGCTCACCGAGGAGGAGTCCCTGCGCATGGTCAAGGACCTGATCGAGAGGGGCCGCCGCACGCCGGAGGACGACGACCGGGGCGACACCGCTCCCGGGGCCGCCACCCTGCGGCACGGGCACCGGGGCGGCACGGGCACCGCGGGCCCCTGAGCCAGCCCCGCGCCTTCCGGCCACCCGCCCCTACAGGCGCAGCGCGAAGCACATCCGGTGGTCGCCCGGACCGTCGTAGTCGTCGAACGGCCCGGTCACGGCGAAGCCCAGGGACCGGTGGAAGGCGATCGAGCGTTCGTTCGTCACCGACGTGACCGCCCGCACCAGGGAACGCCCGTCCTCGCGGGCCGCCTCCGTGAACAGGCGGTACAGCTCACGGCCCAGGCCCGACCTCCGGTGCTCCGGGGCCACCCCGGCGAAGTGCACGTACGCCTGGTCGCGGTGCGCCGGGCTGGCGAACCCCACGAGGAAGCCCGCGATCCCCCCGTCGTCCTCCGCCACCAGGGACGTGGTGGGGAAGTGGTCGAGGAACAGGCGCGGCAGGATGTGGGCCACAGGTCTGCCCCACCAGTCGTCGCACACGGCGACGATGCGTCCGTGGTCGTCGGGTACCGCGTTGCGCACCTCGACCCCGCCGGGGCCGCGACCCCTCCACACACCGCTCCACGCGTTCGTCACCCGAAGCCCTCCTCGAAGAGACGGCGTACCCCGGGATCGCGATCCGACACCGCGAACAGCACCCGACCCGAACCGCCGGGGCCCAGGGTGCGTCCCGCGCGGAAAATCCCTTGGAGGCCGTCCGGGAGTTCGGGGATCATCGGGGCGTGAACACGAAGGAACTCCAGCGCGCGTCCAGGTTCCTGGCCCTGGTCCTGCGCCACGCCCCCGACCGGGCGGGGATCGCCCTCGACCCCCAGGGCTGGGCCGACGTCGGCGACCTGCTCGCGGGCTGCCGCCGCGCCGGGCACCGCCTCACCCCCGAGGACCTCCGGAGCATCGTCGAGACCAACGAGAAACGGCGCTTCGCCCTCAGCCCGGACGGTGCGCGCGTGCGCGCCCAGCAGGGGCACTCGGTGGAGGTGGATCTCGGGCTGGAGGCGGTGGACCCGCCGGGGCTCCTCTTCCACGGGACCGTCGGGCGGTTCCTGCCCGCGATCCGCCGTGAGGGCCTGCGCCCGATGAACCGCCACCACGTGCACCTGTCGGTGGACCGGGGTACCGCACGCGCCGTCGGCGCGCGCCGGGGCGCGCCGGTGGTACTCACCGTCGACGCGGCCCGCATGCACGCCGACGGCCACCCGTTCGGCGTCAGCGGGAACGGCGTGTGGCTGACCGGGTCCGTACCCCCCGGCTACCTGCTGGACTAGGGCGTGTTCCGCGGATCATTCCGGGCTCGCGACCACCAGGCTGCCTCTCGCTGCGCCGACTTCGCTCGGACAGCCAAACCCGGGCGGGCCC
>NZ_JBEYHA010000068.1:0-25157 GCF_040635075.1 Nocardiopsis sp. NPDC007018 | reverse complement strand
TCCAGGACGGCCCTGGTGCCTTCGGGGACCTCGGGGGTCTCCGGCACCTCGGGTGAGGGCGCGAACCGCGCGCGGGGCACCCCCCGTCGTCGGTACCGAGCCGCCGACGCCGTTCGCGGGATGCGGGCACCGACTCGGGGGTAGAGTCACCCTCGGCACCGTTCGGGGGATCGACCGTCCCGCGATCAGGGGTGCGCGGAGGTGACGCGAGCCGACAGGGCCGCCGAGGCTCCTGCCGACCCCGGCCCCAATGTCGCGGAACGACCGCACATCCGTAGCTAGAGGCCCTGTTGTGTAGGACTTTCGGGACTTTCCTCTCTGTCACCGGGCTGTCGATTTGTGCTATCCGCGCAGTCCAGGCAGGCTTCCTCACATGGATGATGCGAAGAAGAGCCTGGACGACCTCGTTCGCGACGAACTCGGGGACGAGCCCTCCCAGGAGGCCAAGGACTACGCGCGCGAACTCTACGAGCGCTACCGGCTGCCCGCCACGGGCTCCGGTGTGAACACGGGCACCCCCACGGGAACGGCGGAGGAGTAGGACCACACGCGCCCCGACAGGTCGGCGCACCGGCCCCGACGCGGACCGACCCTCACCCGTGCGGGTCGGCCTCCCGGTCGTCGGCGTCCCACACCAGCTCGAACCACACCTGGCGGCCCCGGCCGTCATGGCGTGGTTCCGTCCCCCACTTCGCGGCGAGCGCCTCCACCAGATCCAGCCCCCGGCCGTGTTCGGCCGTGTCGTAGGGGTCCCGGTGCTGGGGGGCGGGCGCCTCCGTCGTGCTGCCGAGGTCGCGCACCTCGACCCGCGCCCACCCCGGCGCGTGCCGCACGCACACCTCGAACTTCCCGGTGGACCGGCCGGAGTCACTGTGCGTGATGGCGTTGGTGGCGAGCTCGCTGGTCAGCAGCGTCGCCGTGGTGACCTCGGGTGAGACGGCCAGCTGTCGCGCGACGAACCTGCGCGCGTAGGCGATCTGGCTGGGCAGGCCGGGAAAGCGCCGCCGCGCGGAACGGTCCTCGGCGGCGGTCTCGACGGGGGAGCTGCTGGTCTCTTCCATGGGACTGGCCGGGCGTTGGGGACGGTGGAGAGGGTCCGACACCGCCGGAAGCGTGTGCGCGGGTACTGGACGAGGGGCTGCGGTCTCACACAAGTGGGTTCACTCCCCGTTGGTGTGTGTTCGCGGGCAGGGCCGAACCGGCGCCTGGCCCTGGTCGCGTCCATGCCCGGAACGGGTCACGGCGCGGTAGGCGGACACGGGGCGACGCCCACGGGGCAGGGGGACACGGCTCGGTGCCGCTGGGGACGCGGCACGGGGACGGCTGCGTGCGAGCGAGAGGCCGTGCGGCTTCACACGGTTCGGTGGCGTGGCCGGGGGCGGGCCGTGGAGGATGGTCATGTGTGGGGGGTGTGCCCTACGACACTGAAGGGCCTGTTCGCGTTCAGCATACGCTCCGTGCCTCCTTGGCGACTCGGCCGACCTGGTTCGGACAGGGTAGCCCCCTCTGAGCTGCCCAAAGAGGGCGCCGGGTCGGTCGGTGGGCCCGTTCGGGGGTGGGACCGCGGTGGATCGGCGGCCCCCGGGGACGTTCAAGGGGCGATAACGATGTGGTGAAGACTTCCCGAATTTTCCTCCTTGCTCCGGTCTTGCGCGTGGTGTGGGTCACCCGACAGGCTGGACCGCATGGCCGCCCCCGCCCCCGCCCCTCTGCCCGTGGGCCTCGGTATCGAGATCGACCGCTCCGTCCGCCTCGCCGACGAGGGCCACGTCCTGGTCGGCGGTTCACCGCCGAGTGCCCTGCGACTGTCACCCGAGGGCGTCAGCGCGGTCATCCGCTGGCTCAGCGGCGCCGCGCCCGACAGCCCCGGTGAACGCGGGATCGCCCGCGCGCTGGTGGAGGTGGGGCTGGCCCACCCGCGCCCCTCGGCCCGCGTCCCCGTTCCCGAGGTGCGGGTCGTCGTGGTCGGAGGCGGTCGCCACGACGACCTGGAGTCCACGCTGGACCACCTCGGGAACGAACACCCGAACCTTCGTCCGCGGGTGGTGGGCACCACCTGTCTGGGCGCACGCGTGGCCCGGGCCCGGGGCCTGTCCGTGGTCCCGGGGCCGCTGACCGACGCCGAGGCCCTGGAAGCGGCGCTCGGGGCCGATGACACCCCGGTGGTGGCCCTGTTGGAGGCCGGGGCCCGGCCCGCTCCGGGCTGGCTCGCCGCCGCCCTCGGCCACTTCGCGGACCCCGCCGTCGCCGCGGTGGTCCCCAGGGTCCTGTCCGAACGCGTACTCAGCGGCCCCCTCGGGATGTCCGTCGCCTCCCTCGACGCGTCGGCGGCCGACCGGGGCCCCGACCCCGCGCGGATCGACGCCTTCGGTGCGGCCGAGGCGCACGCACCCCCGCCCGCGCTGCTCCTGCGCAGGGGCCCTGCCGCACCCGGTCCCGATCCGGGTCCGGCGACCGCCGTCGAGCTGCTGCGGCGCCTGTGCGAGCGGGGATGGTCGGTGCGGTACGAGCCCCGGTCGCGTGTGTACGTCCCACCGCGCACCCGGCTGGGCCCCTACCTGAGCTCCCGGTTCGAGGTGGGGGCCACGGTGGGCGCGCTGGCGCGCCAGCACGGCGGAAGGGGGAGCGGCCCCGAACTTCCCGTGTCCGGCGTGCTCGGTCTGGGCCTCGCGCTGTTGGGTCGGCCCGTGGCGGGCCTGGCGGTGTACGGGCTCGCGGCCATGGTCGTCGCCGAGCGGTTGGCCCGGGACACCGGGGTGCCGGTCCGGCACACACTGGGCCCCGTGGCGGCGGACCTCGCGCGGACCTCGGGGGAGGCGGCGCGGTTCGCCCGCACGACGCACTGGCCGCTGACCGCGGCGGTGGCCGTGGGCGGGGCGGCGCTCCGGTCCCGTCGGCGTTCGGCGGCGGCCGGGCGCGGGGGCGCGGTCGCGAAGACGGTGGCGCCGGGCCTCGGGGCGCTGGCCGCGGCCGCCGTGCTCACCGTTCCGCACCTGTTGTCGTGGCGGCGCCGCCACGGTGCGGCCCCGGTGGGGCCTCTGATGTGGACCGGCCTCGCGGTCGCCGGTGACGCGGCGCGCTCGTGCGGGACGTGGTGGGGTGCGGTGCGTTCTGGTTCGGCGGCCTCGTTGGTACCGCGTGTCCGACCACCGGTGTCGGCCGTCTCACTCGAATCCGTGCAGGTCGTGGAGGGTACGGACGGGCCCGTACGTAAGTCTCGCGCGGGTTTGGTACTTAGTCCCAGTTAACGACCGTTGCCCACGGTGACCAATCTTGGCCTCCAGGGGTGGGTGGCCCGAGTTTCCGATCGCGCGTTTCGTCACCCGGAGTGACGGATTTCGAGGATTGTTCCCGAGGTTGACGATGCGGGCGGGGTGGGATTGTTTCCCGGGTGTTGCGAGCGTTCCTCAAACGCGTGACGCGGTGTCGGGAGGGACTGCTTTCGGTAAACAACGTTGACGCGGCGGGGCGTGACTGCCTTCGTTTGCGCAGTTCACAGAGTTCTCGTAACGCAATGGAGTGATGTGGCTCCGTTGGGTGTCAATCTTGACAATTGCGCGAGAACTTGGTGCCCAAATCGCCACCGTTGTCCTTTCTTGATGCGTCGGTTACCGGCAAGTGTCTCATGACCCCTCAGAATCTTGACATTCCGGTCACTGAACGTGAACTGGAAGACCGTGTGTTTCGGCAGTCACTGGGGGTGATCCCCGCGGTGTCGGCAGAGCTTGAACGCTTACCCGGGCTAACCGACCGGAGCGTACGAACCCCGCCCTCCCCGCGTCACTCCCCGTGTTGGTCACCCGCAACCGATCTAGACAGATCAAGTGCCGGGCTCGGCTGTGAGGTTCGGAGATAGTTTTGGGCAAGTTCCTGGCCAGGCGGCTGCTGAACTACGTCGTGCTGATTCTGCTCGCGACGAGTTTCGCCTACGTGCTCGCCGCCACCAACCTGTATCCGCGCGGGTACTTCGAGCAGATGCAGCCGCCACCGTCCCCCGAGGCGGTCAACGCCCAGCTCGACGCGCTCAACCTCAACGACCAGACCCCGATCGCCCAGCGCTACGCGACCTGGATCTCCGGAGTCTTCACCGGCGACTTCGGCAAGACCATCCAGGGCGGCGACGTCGCCTCCCAGATGTGGATGAAGGCCGGGGTCACCCTGCGCCTCATCACGGTCGCCACCATTCTCGGAAGCGTCCTCGGCATCGTGGTCGGCGCCTACGCCGCCATCCGCCAGTACCGGAGCTTCGACAAGGCGGCCACCGCGGCCTCCTTCTTCGTGTTGTCCGTCCCCACCGTCGTCATCGCGATCGTGGTGCAGGTCGGCGCCGTGAGCATCAACGACCTCCTCGGCTTCCAGTTCCTGCGCTACTCCGGCGAGTACACGGCCGGCTTCAGCGGGGCGTGGTACGAACTCCTCCTCAACCGCGTCTACCACGCACTGCTACCGACCCTCGTGCTCACGATCGCGCTGTTCGCGGCCTTCGCCCGGTACCAGCGCAACATGATGCTCGACGTGCTCGGCGCCGATTTCGTGCGGACCGCCATGGCGAAGGGGCTCACCCGGCGCCGGGCCCTGTTCAAGCACGCCCTGCGCACGGCCCTCATCCCCACGATCACCTACTTCACCTTCACCTTCGGTGCCCTGGTGTCCGGCGCGACCTTCACCGAGAAGATCTACGGCTGGCACGGCATGGGCGCCTGGCTGATCGACTCCATCGCCCGACAGGACGTGCACGTCGTCGCGGCGGTCTCCTGGTTCATGGCGATCACGATCATGGCCGCGTCCTTCCTCTCCGACATCCTCTACGCCTGGCTCGACCCGAGAGTGCGGGTGTGACCATGACGCACACCCCCGCTCCCCGGGCCGGGGACCCCACCGCGCCCGGCACCACCACGAAACCTCCGCGTCCCGTCGCGTCCGCCCAGCTGGAGACCACGTCATGAGTACGACCGAAGACAGCACGCGCTCCCCGGAGGAGCGCGAGGTCAACGACGCCCCCGCGGTGCCCCCGGCACCCAACCGGGCCAGGGACATCGTCCGCCAGCTCCTCGGAACCCGGCGGGTCATCGTCGGACTCGTCCTGATCGGACTGCTGGCCGCCCTCGCCTTCCTCGGCCCGGTGATCAGCCAGTGGGGCGTCAGCGAACGCGACTTCACCGCGCGCCTCGAGGGCATCTCGCCCGACCACTGGTTCGGCACGAACCACACCGGCCAGGACATCTTCACGCGCTCCGCCGCCGGTCTCCAGAAGTCCCTGCTCATCGGCTTCCTCGTGGCCATCGGCTCCACGGTCATCGCCGCGCTGGTCGGCTCGTTCGCCGGTTACTTCGGCGGGTTCACCGACCGCGCCCTCATGTGGATCGCCGACCTCGCCCTGGTGCTGCCCAGCTTCGTCATCCTGGCGATCCTGTCCAGCCAGTTCGTCGGACAGGGCGGCTGGTTCATCCTGGTCATCCTGCTCGCCGCCTTCAGCTGGATGGTCACCTCCAAGATGGTGCGCGGACTGACCATCTCGCTGCGGGAGCGGGAGTACATCCACGCCGCCCGCTTCATGGGCGTGCCCCCCCACAAGATCATCCTGCGCCACATCCTGCCGAACATGTCGTCGCTGCTCATCGCCGACGCCACCATCATGGTCAGCACCGCGATCATCGGCGAGACCGCCCTGAGCTACTTCGGTCTGGGCGTCCAGTCACCCGACGTCAGCCTCGGCGTGGTCATCGCCGCCGGCGCTCCGTACGCCACCACCGCGCCCTGGGTCTTCGCGTTCCCGACGATCCTGCTGGTCGTCCTGGTCCTGGCCGTCAACATGATCGGGGACGGCCTGCGCGACGCCCTCGACCCGCATTCCAAGTCGCGTCGGTCCTAGGGGAGGGCACACACATGAGCACCAACACGGTCGAGGCCACCGAGGGCCGCACCGACGAACCGACGTCCGGGACCCCGGTCCTGGAGATCACCGACCTCAACGTCACCTTCCAGGGGCTCGGGGGCAACCCCGACGTCCACGCCGTACGCGGCGTCAGCTACGCCGTCCATCGGGGCGAGGTCCTCGGCATCGTGGGCGAGTCCGGCTCCGGAAAGTCCGTCTCCTCCATGGCCGCGATGGGCCTGCTGCCCGACCACGCCAAGGTCACCGGCTCCGTGCGCCTGCACGGGGAGGAGATCCTCGGCCTGGACGACCGCACCATGGCCAGGAAACGCGGCAAGGTCATCTCCATGGTCTTCCAGGACCCCCTGTCCGGGCTCACCCCCGTGTACACGGTCGGCGACCAGCTCGCCGAGGCCGTCCTGGTCCACGATCCCAAGGCGGGCAAGGCCAAGGCCAACGCCCGCGCCGTGGAGCTGCTCGAACTCGTCGGCATCCCCAACGCCGCGCAGCGCCACCGCTCGTTCCCGCACGAGTTCTCCGGCGGCATGCGCCAGCGGGTCATGATCGCCATGGCGATGGCCAACAACCCCGACGTGATCATCTGCGACGAGCCCACCACCGCCCTGGACGTCACCATCCAGGCGCAGATCCTCGACCTCCTGCGCACCGCGCAGGCCGAGACCGGCGCCGCGATCGTCATGATCACCCACGACCTCGGCGTCGTGGCGGGGTTCGTCGACCGGGTCCTGGTCATGTACGCGGGGCGCCCCGTGGAGATCGGCAGCGTCGACGAGATCTACTACCAGAGCCGCATGCCCTACACGATGGGTCTGCTGGGCGCGGTCCCCCGCATGGACCTGGAGCGCCAGGGCGCCCTGGTGCCCATCAAGGGCAACCCGCCCTCCCTGAGCGCCCTGCCGCCCGGCTGCCCGTTCGCCCCCCGCTGCCCCATCGCGCAGCCGGAGTGCGACCTCGCCGAGCCGGAGCTGCTCACCATTGGGGACCAACCCTCCACGGAGGAGATCCGGGACAGGGCGTCGGCCGCCGAGACGGGTGGGGACGCCTCCGACCAGCCCGTACCCGAGCCCGACTCGGTGCAGGACACCGGGGTGCGCAGGGTCGCCTGCATCCGCTCGGGGGAGATCCACACCAACGAGTGGACCGCCCGCGACATCTACCCGGTCCCCGACATCCCCGAGGCGGAGGCCACCTCCGTTCCCCGCGAGGACCGCACGGAGATGCTCCGGGTCGACGACCTCATCAAGCACCACCCGCTGATGAAGGGCGCCGTCTTCAAGCGCCGCGTCGGCACCGTGTACGCGGTCGACGGGGTGAGCTTCGACATCCGCGAGGGCGAGACCCTCGCCCTGGTCGGCGAGTCCGGTTGCGGCAAGTCCTCCACCCTCATGGAGATCATGGGGTTGGAGAAACCGCAGCGCGGCTCGGTCGAGGTCATGGGCCGGCCGACGGCCAAGCTCGGCAAGCGCGAACGGTTCGACCTGCGACGCGACATGCAGATCGTCTTCCAGGACCCGATGAGCTCCCTGGACCCGCGCATGCCGGTCTTCGACATCATCGCCGAACCCCTGCGCGCCCACGGCGTCCCCACGGCGGAGACCACCAGGCGGGTCTACGAGCTCATTCAGCTGGTCGGCCTCAACGTCGAGCACGCGACACGGTTCCCGTCCGAGTTCTCCGGCGGGCAGCGCCAGCGCATCGGTATCGCCCGGGCCCTGGCCCTGGAGCCGAAGCTGCTCGTACTCGACGAACCGGTGTCCGCCCTGGACGTCTCGATCCAGGCCGGCGTCGTCAACCTGCTCGAAGAGCTGCAGGCCAAGCTCGGCCTCGCCTACCTGTTCGTGGCGCACGACCTGTCCGTGGTCCGGCACATCGCCGACCGGGTCGCGGTCATGTACCTCGGCCGGATCGTGGAGATCGGCGACACCACGTCGATCTACACCCGGCCCGCCCACCCCTACACCCAGGCGCTGCTGTCCGCGATCCCCATCCCCGACCCCGAGAAGGAACGCGCACGCACGCACATCGTCTTGGACGGTGACCTGCCCAGCCCCGCCAACCCGCCTTCGGGTTGCAGGTTCCGGACCAGGTGCCAGAAGTTCATCACGCTCTCGGAGTCCGACCAGGAGCAGTGCATGAGCGTCGAACCGCTGATCCAGCCCACCAACGGTGGAGACCAGGGGGCCGCCTGTCACTTCGCGGAGCGACAGGACGTCCTCTGACGGACCCGCGGCCCGACACGGGCACGAGGCCAGCGCCGCCCCGCGCGCTGGCCGACACTCACAGAAGGAAGATCCCCATGCGAATCGGGAAGGCGCGGTACCTCGCACCCGCCGCCGCCGTGGTGCTGCTCGCCAGCGCCTGCGCGAGCGGTGACGGCGACAGCAACGAGGACGCCCAGGAGCGCGTCGCGGCACTGGCCGCCGAGGACCTGAACCCGGCGCCCCGCGAGGACCTACAGGAGGGCGGCACCTTCGTGTGGGCCCTCAACGAGTACGCCGAGCAGCACAACATGGCGCACACGAACGGCAACCTGGCCAACGTGCGCCGCACCGCCGCCGCGGTCCTGCCGCGCACGAGCCGTTTCGGCGCCGACGGCACCAACGAGCCGCTCACCGACTACGTCCTCGACTACGGCGTCAGCGACGACGGCCTCGAGGTCTACTACGAGCTCAACCCCGACGCGGTCTGGTCCGACGGTGAGCCCATCACCTCGGAGGACTACGAGGCCAACTGGATCACCCGCGCCGGTCAGCGCGACGGCGACTTCCAGGTCGGCTCCACCGTCGGTTACGACCGCGTCGACGAGTTCGTCATCGAGGACGACCTCAACTTCAGCCTGAAGTTCGAGGAGCCCTACTCCGAGTGGCCCGGTCTCTTCAGCCCCCTGTACCCCGCGGAGTACATGGAGGACGAGGAGCTGTTCGAGGAGGGGTACAGCAAGGCCTACCCGGTCACCGCGGGCCCCTTCGGCGACGTGGAGTTCGACGACGTCTCCGAGCGCATCACGGTCACGAAGAACGAGGACTGGTGGGGCACCCCGGCCCTGCTGGACGAGATCATCTTCGACTCCATGGGCAGCGACGCCCAGGCCCCGGCCTTCAACAACGGCGAGGTCGACGGCTTCTACCTCGGCTATGACGCCGCTGGCTACGAGCTGATCAAGGACCGTGAGGGCACCTACCTCACCGAGGCCGTCAACCACGGTCACCGGTTCATCTCGCTGAACGGCGGCAGCCCGCGCCTGGAGGACGTCCGCGTTCGTCGGGCGATCTCCCTCGGTATCGACACCGACGTCCTGTCCCAGGTCAGCCTGGAGGCGGTGAACTGGCCCATCACGGGTGAGGTCAACCGTCTGCTCCGCTCCAGCCAGTTCGGCTACCAGGACAACAGCGAGGGCTACGGCGAGTACGACCAGGCGACCGCCCAGGAGCTCCTGGACTCGGCCGGCTGGACCCTCGATGAGGGCGAGACCGTCCGCACCAACGAGGACGGCGACTCCCTGACCCTCGACTGGGTCGTCTCCGACGACCTCGCCGTCGCCCAGGACGAGGGTGACATCGCCAGCGAGATGCTCGCCGAGATCGGCGTCGAGGTCGTGGTCCAGCAGGTCCCCGGCAACGCGCTCTTCCCCGAGTACGTCATCCCCGGCAACTACGAGATGGCCAGCTACGTCCTCACCGGCACCGACCCGTACGCGGGCGGCAGCAAGGGCAACTACGGCATGCCCAACGCGGACGGCGAGTGGGGCAACAACCTCGCCCGCACCTCCAGCGAGGAGATCGACGAGAAGTTCGACGAGCTCATGTCGGAGACCGACCCCGAGCGCTACGCCGAGCTGGCCAACGAGATCGACCGCCTTCTGTGGGAGGAGGTCGTGACCATCCCGATGTTCGAGCGTCCGGGTCTGTGGGCCCTGAACGAGGACCTGCACAACTGGGGTGAGTTCGGCCTGGCCTCGGACTACGTGTACGAGGACATCGGCTGGGCCAAGAAGGAGGACTAGTCGTCACACCCGCACGAGCACGGTGAGTGTTCGCGAAACGTGACAGTGAGGGCGTCGGCCCCCTTCGGAGGGGGTCGGCGCCCTCGCGCGTATCCGGAACCGGCCCCGGAGCGCACGGCCGGTGTGTCCGGTGTCTCCCGCCGCCTGAGAGAATCGGTGGAGCCCGACACCTCCCCCCGCCCCGCTCGTTGGAAAGTTCCCGATGCGACCCCACCCTCTCGCCGCCGCATGCCTGGCGGTCCTGTTGTGCGTGGCCCTCTCCTCCTGCTCGCGTCAGGAGGAGGACACGGACGACACCGCCGAACCCCCCGTCGGCGCCGCCCTGGATACCGACACCGGTGAGGCCGACGAGTCCAGCGCGCCGCCGGACAGCGACGACGCATGGCCCTTCGGCGCCCCCGTCGGCTGGGCGGGCCAGCCCATGGCGGCCGCCCCCGCCGACGAGGAGGAGACGGAGGGGGACAGCGGTGACGAGGACACCGGCGACACCGACGCCGACGAGGACACCGGCGACGAGGCCGACGCCGACCCCGCCGAGGACGCCCCGGACGCGTATCCGGGCGTGACCGGAGGGGCGGCGGGCGAGACGGTGACCGCTGCCGACGCCGACCAGCTCGCGGAGTACCTGGAGGCCGAGGAACCCCTGGTCGTGGAGGTGGAGGGCGAGATCGACCTCGACGGCAGCGTACGGGTCGCCTCGGACAAGACCCTCCTGGGCGTGGGGGAGGGCGTCGAGCTCACCGGCGGCGGCCTGGTCGTGGACGGCTCCGACAACGTCATCCTGGCCAACCTGGGCATGGACTCCCCGGGCTCCGCGGTCGCGGTCCGGGGCGGCTCCCACCACGTGTGGGTCGACGGTTCCACCTTCTCCGGCGGCGGTGACCACGCCCTGGTCACCGTGGCCGAAGGCGCCGACCACGTCACCCTCTCCTGGAACCACTTCACGGACGCCGAGTCCGCGATCACCGTCGGGGGAGAGGACGACGCGCCAGGAGCGCTGCGCGTGACCGTGCACCACAACTTCTTCGACGGCACCTCCGAGAGCCATCCCAGCGCCCTCAACGCCGAACACGTCCACGTGTTCAACAACTACTTCCGCGCCGTCTCCGAGTACGGCGTACGAACCTCCTTCGGCTCCCAGGTGCTGGTCGAGGGAAACTACTTCGAGAACACCCCGGTCTCGGTGTCCACCGGGTCCGACGAGCCGGGCTACGCGGTCACCCGCGACAACCTGCTGGTCGACTCGGCCCAGCCCGAGCCGCGCGGCACCGTGCCCGACCCTCCCTACGCCTACGAGCTCGACGACACCGTCAACGTTCCGGAACTGGTGATGAGCGGGGCCGGAACCGACTGACCGCTCCGTCCGGGCGGCCGGGACCGACACGGACTCACGGGTCCACGGGGTGGAAGTCGTAGGTCTCACCGAACCCGTTCAGCGCGGTGTACGCGAGTCTTCGGGGATGTCCGGACTCGTCCAGCCAGAGGTCGAACCGGGCCTCGGGGACCTCGATCAGGACGTTGCGGCCGGTCCCGGGCAGGTAGTCGCCCGCGACCGTCGCGAAGGTCCCCGCGTACCGGTAGGCGGTGTGGGTACTGGCCCCCACCTCCCGCGTGCTCTCGGGAAGCCGGACCTCCTCCGTTCCCAGCAGCTCCACCCCGGTCGCGGTGTCCACCAGGTCTCCCAGGAGGCCCAGGACGAACTCCTCCGAGCACAGCCGCTGGTCGGCCCTGGTGGGCAGGTCCAGCACGGTCATCCCGGGCAGCCCCTGGTCGGCGTTGATCATGAAACCGGTGCCCGGCAGATCGTAGCGGTAGACCCGCACGCCGTCGGCGGACTCGAAGTAGTGCTCGAACGTGGTGTCGGAGGCGGGCTCGTGCCGGGCCCACCCCCGGACGGGCTCCTCGCCCCCGACGGTCCGCGTGTAACTGACGTGGAACGCGGGGGCGTTCCGCACCTCCCTGACCGCCAGTTCGAGGAACACCTCCGGGTCCGAGGGGTCGGCGTCGACGGCGCGCATCACCGAGGACTCCGGTCCGCCCGGGTCGGTCGCGGAGGGCGCGGCGGCATCCTCGTCCAGCGTCAGCCGGGCCACGCCCCAGCCGCTGGCGACCGTGGCCAGACACGCCAGGGCCACAAGCAGGCTCAACAGCCAGTCGGCACGCCCGGGGGCGGTGTCCTCCGGCTCCTGCTCCGTGGACGGCAACGACGTCGACACTGACAACGCCTCGATTCTGCGGCTCGGTGATGGGTGGTACCGCCTACGCGGAGTACGACGCCGTAACGCACCGCTCTGTTCGGGGGCGGGCGAACATCATCGCCCGCACCGACGACGAACGGGCCTCGTCCACCTCGGTGCCGCCGGGGCGCCGCCCGCCCGTGGCCGTACCGGGCGGCCCGCGGAACCTACCCCAGGCGCGGGGGACGGCGCTCGACACCGTGAACCGCCCGCCAGACCCGGGCGGTCCGTTCGGGCGACGCCGACCAGCCCCCTTCGGTGAGCGCCGCCACCAGCTCGCGCAGGAACGCCGCCGGACGGGCGCACAGGTCGTGCACACCGATCAGGATCACGGTCCACCCCTCCGCCCGCATCGCCCCGTGCCGGAACCGGTCGCGGGCGCGGTCGGCGGGAAGCGAGTGGTGGGCCGCGCTGTCGTACTCCACCGCCACCCGGTAGGCGGGCCACCCCAGGTCGGCCCTGAAGTCACCCTCGACAGTGGGGACCGGGCACTGCGGCAGCGGCCGGGGCAGGCCCGCCTGGTCCAGCAACACACGGGTCCAGCTCTCGGCGGGGGACTGGCTGCGCCCGTCCGCCAGACCCAGTGCCCGCCTCAGCGTGCCCCGGGAGGCCCGAGGGTGAGACAACGCGGCCGCGCGCAACCGTTCGGCGGTGGTGACCCGCAGCGCGAGGAAGCGGTCCAGCGCGGCGGTGGCGGCGTACAGCGACACGGACAGCGCGGCCACGTCCAGGGCCGTCCGCGCCCGTGCCGTCACCCGCACCCCCCGAACCCGCTCGCGCTCGGCCTCGGGCACGTACTGACGGTGCGCCACGACCCCGGCGCGGGCGGCGCCCGCGACTCCCGGGGGCAGCGCCACGTGCAGCCGCTCCCGGGTCACGGAGGTGCCGCGCGGGTGCAGGTCCACGCCCCAGACGTAGGCCGCCGTTCGGCCGAAGGCCACCGCGTCCGGCGACAGTCCCGCCAGGACCGGGCGCAGGGTGCGTAACAGGAGGTCGTGGTCGGGGAGGGGGCCGGACAGCGGCGAGCTCCGCGCTGGCGGGGGCTGCGGGCGGGCCCCGCGCGGCCGGGGAGCGGCACGTGGGAGCGGGAAGAGCGGAGAAGGACCAGAGGGAGCGCGTCGGTCTCGCGTCATACGTCCAGGTTCGGCGGCCGGAGCGCGTCGGACAAGCCCCGGACGCGACCTGTGGACAACCCCTCGGCCCGGACGTCTTCCGTGGTCACCGGAACGGCGGCGGACCCGCCGACAGGTGGATGTGGTCCACGTGGTCCAGGGTCGGGTCGTCGAAGAACCTGTTGGCCGGCCGCCTGACCTCCATCCACCGCCCCGGGAGGTCCTTGCTGGGACTCCAGATGTGGTGGTCGTAGATGATGCCCTTGACGTTGAGGTCCCCGGCGTTCGCGATCAGGAAGTCGATCACCTCGATGGCGGTCGCGTCCATCTCCGGGGTCGGCGTTCCCCCCGGTTCGGCCATCATGTAGTCGACCGCCTCGCCGTACCCGTGGTCGCTGCCGCTCTCGTCCCGGTAGCCGCCCGCACTGAGGTAGAACCCGGGAAACTCGCGGTTGAGCGCCTCGTGCGCGGCGCACATCTGGGGGTGCAGCCCGCCCAGGGAACCGCAGTCGGTGATCGCGCCGCCGCCGAAGACGGAGTTCGGGTCGAACCGGTAGCGGCCCTCCTGGTCGACGAGGTGCACGTCGAAGAGGGCCGAGGCCTGGCCCTGGTCGGTGACGGCCCGGCCGTCGCACACCAGACCGTCGTCGTCCCGCCCGCAGTCCGCGGACAGGTCGATGATCGCGATCGCCGCCGCCGTGCCCCGGAAGGACGCGTCGGAGTCCTCCTCACCGTCGCACACCACGTCGTTCCAGGCGCGGGTACCGTCCTCCGACAGCTCCTTCTGGCAGAGGGCGCCGCGCACCTCCACCCGGACGATGTTGCCGAAGCGGCCCATGACGTTGTCGCTGGCCCGGATGTCGGTGAGCACGGCGCCGTTGTCGCGCGCGTAGGTCCGGGCCCGGGACTCGGCGACCTCCTCGTCGTACCTGGGCATGGGGTGCACGCCGTCGGCGAGCTCACGGGCCGCCTGGTCCCGCAACCCCGCCACGGCAGCGAGCACGGCGGCGTCGGCCGCGGTCTGCGCCCGCGAGCGCAGGTCGTTGGCGGCACCCACGCGGACGAACAGCACGGTGAGGGCGAGCAGGCCCAGAGTCATGCCGAAGAGCAGGAGGACGTTGGCCTGTCCGTCGTCGCGGCGTCCCAGGAGACGGTGTCGGCGTACCGGGGAGGAGGGGGGCCTTCGCATGGTGTCCCGGGGGTTCGGTCTCCGAGAGGAGGACGGGTGGACGCACGGGGACGGCGGGGTGGCACGCCTTCTGCCGCACGCACACCCCTGTCCGGCGCAGCTTAGCCCGCCCGGGCGGGGCGGGTAAAGGCGGCGGCCGGGGCCTGTGGACGACCACCGCCGTCACCGCAGGTGACGGCCTCGGTACGCCCGGGTCCGGACATGGTCCCCGCTGGAACGGGCGCCGCCGCGCGCGGCGACGCCGGCACTCGGCGGGTTCCGGGCGCTACACCAGCGTCGTCCAGTAGCTCCAGAAGGCCTGGGCGATCGCGCTCGCGATCACCACGCCCCACACGGTGAGCACCACCGTGTGGTTGCGGGCCAGCACCCCCAGGGGCGCACGCAGCGCGATCGGCACGGGAAGGTGCCCCGAGCGGAGGTTGTGGAGCGTGACGTACCAGAAGACCGGGATCATCACCGCCCACACCACCATGCAGTACGGGCACAACGCTCCGATCCGGTACAGGCTCTGGAAGATCAGCCAGTGCACGAAGACCACGCCGAACACCGTCCCCGCCTGCAGGCCCAGCCAGAACCACCGCCGGAAACCCGGGTCCGCCTCCCAACCGGAGCCCGCGCGGGCGAGCAGGGCGGCCCCGACGGCCGCGACGACGGCGAAGCACGCCACCCCGACGAGCGGGTTGGGCACCCCGAACACCTCGGCCTGCGGTGTCGTCATCACCGTCCCGCAGGACAGCACCGGGTTGAAACTGCACGCGGGCACGTGCTCGGGGTCGGCCAGAACACGGATCTTCTCCACCAGGAGCGCGCCCGCCGCGACCAGGCCCACCAGCCCGCCGACCAGGAGCAACCACGGCAGGGCCCGGCTGATGACCGGAGTGTCGGCCCCGGGCAGCGGGCGAGGGGCGTCGGGCGCCGCGCCGCGCACGGACGCGGACCTCACCCCAGCTCCGAGTCGATCATCGCGGACAGGACCTCGGAGCTCGGCATGCTGGGAGCGAGGCGGCCGTTGACGAAGATCGTCGGGGTGCCCTGCACACCGAGCAGTAGTCCGTCGTCGAAGTCCGCCTGGACCCGCTCCTCGGTCTCCTCGGACTCCATGGTCGCGACGAACTCGTCCATGTCGAGGCCGAGGTCCTCGGCGAAGCCCACGAACACCTCGCTCTGGTCCTGCCTGGACTCGCCCCACTCACCCTGGGTCTCGAACATCCGCTGGTACATCTCCTCCAGGGCGTCCTGCTGGGCGGCCGCCTCCACGGCGGCGGCGGACGGCCTGGAGTTGAGGTGCCCGGGCAGCGGGAAGTAGCGGATCACCATGTTGATCCGGCCGTCGTAGTCCTCGCGGATCTGCTCCATGGTGTCGTACTGGGCGAAGCAGGCCTCGCACTCGAAGTCGAGGAACTCCACCACCGTGACGGCCGCGTCCTCGACCCGGTCGAGATGGCGGCTGTCCTCCCGCACGAGCACACTGGCGGGGGCGGTGGGCTGTTCCTCCGGCGAGGCGCCGGGGGCGGTCGGTCCGGCGGCTCCCTGAGCCGCCCCGGTCCCGTCGTCGCGGTCCAGGTAGACGAGCAGGCCGATGCCGAGGACGGCGACGCAGAGGAGACAGAGGGTGATGATCAGGTTCTTGCTCATTGAGGGTTCCCGTGGTCCGTTGAGAATGAGGGCACGCGTGTGAGCCCCCGCGCGGGGAGGGGCTCTTCGGTACTCCTAGACCCGCTGGACGCAGAGGAGGGTGAGCAGACGGCAGCCGTGCGGCGCCGCGGGACCCTCGCGGGCGCGGCGCCGGGAGGGCCCGATCTGGGGCATCACGGGCACGCACAGGACCAGGGCCGACCCGAGGGCGAGCAGTGGCGGCGCGGTCAGCAGCCCGCGCTCGTCCGGGGTGGGGCAGGCGTGCGAGAGTGCGGGCTCCTCGGGGGAACCGGAGGCCACCGACCACTCCACGGCGACCCCGCCCCGGCCCTCGCCGGACGGACCGGCCCCCGGGTAGCACAGGGCGCACAGGAAGCACAGCACGACCACGGCCACCAGGGGCACCACCAGGGTGCCCCACCGCCGTGTCACGCCGTGTGCGTTCATGAGGGGAACTGTAGCGGTGTGTGCGCGGATGTCGAGGCCGGGGTGCGTGACCCGCCGGTGCCCCGCGCGTACCCCGTCGACGATCTCAGTGGACGCGTCGGCTGACGGCCTCCACCACGTGCACGTCGGCGACGGTGATCCTGAGGTCACCCGAGTCCAGGGGCGAGACGGTCACCGAGCGCACGTAGGCACCTCGGCTCCACCGGCGGGCGGTCAGGGCCGGAACGGCCTTGGCGCCCAGTTTCGCGAGGGCACCCGCCGGCCCCGCCTTCAACCTCACCTGCCACGAGGTCCGCCGCACCGGCGCTCCCCGGTGGTCATCGTGCTCCAACAGCGGAAGCACCCCCACGAGCCGCCCCTCCCGCCGACCCGGGTGGGCGGGCAGGGCCTCCAACGGGTACCGCTGGCCCGCACCGCCTCCCCGCACGACCTCCAGCGCGAAGCTCGTGTCCTCGGGCACCGCACCGCCGAGGAACACCTCGAACGTCAACTGGTCGCCGTGACGGCCCATCGGCCGCACCCGGGCCCGTTCCACCGGCAGCGACGGTGCCAGCGGCGCCGTCAGCAACCCCAACCGGTCGTTGACCGTGTAGTACGGGCGTACCCGGCTGCCGACGCCCCGGGCCGGGCGCACCCGTTGCGGCGCGTACTCGATGATCTTCTTGTAACCGACCACCCCGGACAGGTGTCGGCCCACCGTGTACTCGGTGCCGTCCGACAGGACCACCCGCATCTCCCACTTCTCGGAGTCGCCCTCACGCCCCCGCACCACCAGCTCCGGGGAGATCACGGCCGTGAACGCGCCTCCCGCCGCGACCGCGGAGGGGAACTCTCGACGGGTCTGCGGAGAGGTCCGCAGCCGCACCACGAGCCGGGCGCGCGCGTCGGGCACCCGCCGCCCCAGAACCCGGCCCTGCACGGTGATCAGCCCGTCCGCGACCTCCACGTGGGAGATCTCGGCGTGGTGCGCGGAACGGCGCACGTGCAGCACGAGACGGCCCTTGGCGGACCGGGCCGGGATGACCAGCGACAGCTCCCCGGTCCGCTCGGGCGCCAGCGGGAAGCCGTGCTGGTGGATCTCCACGTCCCGCACGGCCTCCTCCGCGCCGTCGTCCACGCGGGACACCCGCCAGACTCCGGTGACCAGGCCGCCGGGGTGTCCGTCGACGTCGGAGGACTCCTCACCCGTGCGGGAGGCGTCCACCACCACGTGGCCGTCGGAGTCCGGGACCAGTTCGACCCTGCGCCCCGGCTTCGAAAGGACCACGAGCTGCGGGACCCGCCCGCCCGCCCTGCCGGGAGTCTGCTCCGCCGGGCCGAACGAGAGCACCGTCACCCCGTCGGGGCCGACCGCCGCCCGGCAGGAGACCGGCGGCTCCGTCCGGGGCGCGGGCAGGACGGGAACCGCCGGGGACGGAGCGCCCATCCCCGCGAGGTCGAAGAACAGCTCCTCGTGCAGACGCACCACGTTGGCCGGATCGAAGCGCTCGGAGTCGGTCAGCGCCGCCCGCGACATGCGCAGTCGCAGAGCCTCGTCGCCCATGAGCCGGGCCAGGCCCTCGGCGATCCCCGGCGCCGACTTGTTAGGCACCAGCAGACCGTCCTCGTGGTCCCGGATGATCGACGCGGGACCGTGCGGGCAGTTGGTGCTCACCACCGGCAAGCCCGACCGCATGGCCTCCACGATGGTCATCCCGAAGGGCTCCTCGCTGGAGGTCACCGCCGCGAACGCTCCCTGGGCCCACGCCTCCTCGACCCTCGGATGCGGCCCCATCAACCAGACGCGGTCCTGGAGCCCCAGGGAACCCACCAGCCTGCCGAGCGCTCCGCGTCGGCTCCCCCGACCGTAGATCCGCAGCGTCCAGTCGGGGAACTCCTCACTGACCATCGAGAACGCCTGTACGAGGAGGTCGTGGCGTTTGCTGGGGGCCAGCCTGCCCGCGGCGACGATCGTGCGCGTGTTGTGCCCGTTCACGGTGAAGGGGGGCGCGGGCACCGAGTTGGGGATGGAGAGCAGCCGTACCCCGGGCAGGGGCATCCGCGCCGCGTAGGTGCGCGCGTCGGCCTCCGTGACAGTGACGAACGCGTCCAGGTTGGGGTACTCGGCCGCCATGACCCGGCGCAGCTCGTCCGAGTGCTGCTCGTACGTGAGGTGCTCCTGGCCGACCTTGATGATCCGGCCGGGGGCGGCCCGCGCGATCACCACGTTCAGCCCGGGACGGGTTCCTACCACCACGTCGGCGTCGGTGGTCGCCAGGTACTCCCGCAGGCGGTCGTCGGTCAGGCGGCTGTGGGTACTCGCACGGCCGTCCTCCACGGGGAAGAGCAGCGGGGGGAGCCCGGCCCGTTCCGACCCCTCGTACAGCGGGCGACCGTCCACTCCGGCCGCCTGATCGTCGTGTCCGCGCACGTCCACCAGCGGGCGCAGCCTCACACGCGCCGGGACGGGCAGGACGGGCTCGGCACGGTGCCGGAACACCGAGACGATCTCGACCTCGTGCCGGGCGGACAACGCGGCCGCCTGGTTGGCGACCGTGCGCACGGTACCGCCGATGCCGTACATGTCGTTGATCAGATAGGCGATCCTCATCGCGCCCCCAGTCCTCGGAACCGCTCGCGCGGCATGCACGAGGCGGCTCCGACCCCCGTTGTCCGCACCGATCCGTGCCCCGCCCCGGGGCGGGGACCGAGGGATCAGGCTATGGGCGATATGGGGCCAAAGGTCCGCATCTGCCCCGTGATGTCCAAAGGTTTGCCGCCCCCTGTGGGTGCTTTGCGGCGGGCGGCGCTGCGCGAACGCGAGGGCGGACGCCCCGGCGTGGAGGGGTCCGCTCCCCCGCCCCCCGGTGGGGGGAGCCCGGTGCGAGGGCGGGGGAGCGGTGGGGGGAGACAGCGTGGTCGGGGCCCAAGGAATCCTGGACCGCGGCCGACACGGGTGCTTGGAGACCCTCCAGGCCCAAGCACCCCGGCCACGGAACCCGACTCGCCGAGGCGGGGCCCGCCCCCCGCGTCGGTGCCGTCTCCTGGTCTGTGTCCGCCCGTCTCCGCAGGGACGGACCATGCGAACGCCCTGATGCCCGACGGCTCACCGGCGGTGCGCTCCGCGCGTGCGTCTGTTCGGATTCCAAGGCGTGATCCCTGACGAGGTGGGGGAACTCGTACTGCTACGTGGGGTCCCCAGCACGTAGGGGGCACTCGAGCTGGACCGTGAACGGATGCCTGCCCCCAGCGGATGAACGCTGTTTCGACCGAACAACGCCAGGTGGTTGACCCACCTACGACGTCTCGCCGGGAGCAACGCAACGTTGCTTGTGAAGGACACTCTGCCGGATATCCGGACCAAAATCGTGCGCTGAGGGCGACTTCCCGTGGCCGAATCCGGCCACCGTGGGGAAACACCAGGTCGCACACGGTGAGAGAATTCGAGCCCCCGGCCCGCCGCGCCTAGTAGGTACCGGTGCTCTGCCAGTACCGCCAGGCCGCGCACGGGGTGCCGTACGTGGCCTGGATGTAGGACAGTCCCCAGCCGATCTGCGCCGACGCGCTGCCGTCGAACCCCGAGGGCAGGGCACCGTGCTGGGCCGGGTTGAACCCGACGATCCCCCGCGCCCCCGTCGTCGGGTCCACCATGCCCGCGTCCCAGGAGGACAGCGCGCTCCAGAAACCGTCCAGGCAGGTCCACTCCTGGTCGGTCCAGTTGTAGGGGTCGGCGGCGGCCGCCTGCATACCGAGGTTCTTGTTGTCACTCGTGTCCGAGCCGCCCGACCCCCACTCGAACTGCTCCGGTTCGTCCGGACGGTCCTCGTCCACCCAGGTGCGGTCGCCGCACCCCGGACCGTTGACCAGGCACACCATCTGCCGGACGCCGTCGTTGAAGCTCGTGCTCACCTCAGAGGCGTAGACGGTCGTGATCATCAGCGCGGCGAGCAGGAGCGCGGCTCCGGTCTCCACGAACGCCGCCCCGCCGTCCTCCCGGCCCGCCGACCACGGTCGCGCCCGCCGATGGGGCCGCGCCCGCGGCTCCGACATCCGGGGCGGCCGGTCGCGTCCGTCCGAACGGTTGGGAGGGCGGGTGGAGGAAGGCCGTCGCGTGTCCCCGAGTTCGGGGGGCTGAGGGGTGGTCAACTCCGCCTCCGGAAGAGTCCAGGAGTGAAAGTGGGGGCGTTTTCAGGATAGGGGAACGTCCTCGATCGGGTCGAACCCCGGGATCTCCAGGTCAACGGATTCGACGTCCTCGGGAACGGAGAACATCGACCAGTAGACGACCTTCTCCCCCGGCCTCAGGAAGTTCTTGCTGTCCATGGAGTTGTTTCCCGAGCAGAGGCAGTCCCCGGCGCTGTCCATCACGGGGTGAAATCTCGTTCCCTCATTCGAGGAAAGGATGGTGACCCCCGAGTAGGCCATACGGTTGCTGTACATGTAGGTGGTTCCCTGGGGCCAGTCGAAATCGACCTCGGAACTGCCCTGGTTCTCCACGCTCCAGGTCAAGGAGAGAAGGTTCCCGGATGCGTTTCTCTCCGCCGCGTGGGCCTCCGCGGTCAGGCCGGAGCTGATCGAGTCGGTGGATTCCGCCGTCCCCAGGGATTCGAGGTCGGTCTGCGGTACGGGCGCGGCGAGAACGCTCGACGCCGCCCCGAACGGGAGCAGCAGCGCAAGGGACGCCGCCCAGGTCCCTCGGAGTCTCAGGTTCATTGTGCGGCCCTACTTCTCGAAGGTGACACTGACTCGGCGGTTGCGCTCCCGACCCTCTTCGGTCGTGTTGTCGGCGATGGGGTCGGCGGAGCCGTGACCCTCGACCTCGAACGTGACTCCCTCACGGGTGATGAGGTCGTTCAACGTGGCCTCCACGCTTTCCGCCCGCTCCTTGGACAGCGGAGTGTTGACGGAGTCGCTGCCGGTGTTGTCCGCGTGTCCGTCGACGGAGATGACGGAAGAGCTCGCGTCGTCGATTTCCTGGGCCACCTGCTCCAGGATCTCCTGGGCCTCGTCGCTGAGATCGGAGCTCCCGGTCTCGAAGAGGACGTCGGAGGAAAGGATGATGCTCACCTCGTCCCCGCTCTCCGAACGGCCCGTCTGGTCCTCGTCCACGCTGTCGGAAAGCATGGTCAGGTCGAGGACCCGGGGTTCGGCGAGGTCGTTGGTGTCGACGGACTCCGCAACCTCGGTGATCGGGATGTCGAACATGGGAGGTGTCAGGGGAGTGGTGACCGTCATCCTGTCGAGTTCTCCACCGTCTCCCGGGTAGATCACCCACAGGTCCTGCGTCGTACCGCTCTCGACCGCTCCGCTCAGCGCTCCACAGAAACAGCTTCCGTCACTGAGCTCCTGACTCAAGTACCGTTTCTGGTTCGCGTCGTCGATGAGGGAGATGGCGCTCCCAGTATTGCGTTCGGTGCCCTCAGCCAGCCCAACTCCGACATCGAAACTGGTGTCAGAGGTGTTGGTGATGCTGACTCGGAGTCTGAGTAGGCCGTTCTGAAGCCTCTCCAGGGCGGTGACCTCGACGAGGAGTTCTGGGCCGACTTCCGTGGAGGTGGACGACGAGCTGGCGAGCGCGTCGGGAGCGCCGGAGCCGGGGCCGGGACCAGATCCGGGGGCAGGTGACCCTGTCGAAACGGGCGGGCTGCCGTCAGGGTTTCCCGGTTCTTCCGAACCGACGACACAGCCGGTCGCGCTGAGGAGGATGAGAGTACTGGCGAATCCTGCCCAAGATACTCGGTTCCCCAGAGGAGGTCTCTCGGTTCTCGGGGGCAATGTCTTCCCGTTCCTCTGTCCGCTGGTCGACATGTTCCGTTTTACGCTCCGCGTTGGTCGTGGCCCTGCGGTCCTCGTCTATTCCGACCGGAAAATCCGATCAATAGCGGACGTCATTCCGTTGACGATGCGATTCTCGAGGCCGGAGGTCATGATGACCCCTGCCACGAGAGCCACGAAGACGATGATGGCGCCGTATTCGATGAACCCTGCGCCCCTGTCGCTCTTGCGGTACGCGATGGGCAGGCTCAGCGTGATGAGGGTCGCCCACAGTCGGTGCAAGCTGTGCATGGGATCTTCTCCTCGAAGGGCCGCGGGGTTGTGTGCCGCTGCCTGGATCTGCCTCCGGTGCCCGGAGTGTTGGCTCACCGGGGTCCGGGGGGTGGGGCCTCAGAGGCTACAAAACCCCACTATGTGACACGCGGTCAGGTGCATCCCCTGAGATTGGCCGGATGTGGCCAAGCGAATTTCGGCTCTGGAGATCATGGGTTGGGTGAGAAGTGCTAGGGGGAGCGGCGTTCAAGGGCGCGGTGCCACTCGTGCCCGAATGATCGCACATGGTGTCCGGGTTCCTCGAGACATGGTGTGTCTGTGCAGGGGGCGCGGGTGCGTTCCGCGAAGGGGGCTGCTGGAAGGTGACCGCCCAGGCCGGAGGTGTGTCGGGTCGATGGTATTGAATTGTCCCGTTCCCGCCTCCTCGTCCCCTCGGGGTCGCCCCCGCCCCAGCTGAGGATTCTTCCGGTCGGCCCCCTCGGGTCGGCCTCCCAGAAAGGCCCGAATCTTGGACGCCATGGTGCTGATTCCCCTGTTGGGGGCCCTGTCTGGCCTGGCCGTCGGCGCGTATCCGCTGGTCAAGGTCTTCACCGCGCACCGATCCATCACTGCCGCGATCTCGGCGGTCCCCGTGCCCCGGGTGCGGCAGCGGCCGCAGGACCTCACTCCCTCGGAGCTCGCCGGTCTCGTGGGCGGTGCGACCCGGGTCGGGGAGGTCGCACTCATGGACCTGTTCCTGTCGGGTCGTATCCGGCGTCAGGCCAGGGGAGGGTTCTTCACCCTGGTCGGCCCGTCGAACGCCTATGTCACTGAGAAGGACCAGGTCCGCAGGGACATCGTCAAGGCGTTCAAGAACCGGACCGGTCTGACCGCACGCGGGATCATCCGGACCGCCACCTTCAGCCGGGGGGTCGACCGGGTGCGCGAGCGGCTGGCCGAACGGCGCCTGATCGCCCATTCGGGGGAGCTCACCAAGACGCTGGCCGACTTCCATGACGGGGGGTGGATCGCCCAGCGGCTGTCCTTCGTGGGGTCGGGACTGGTGGTCGGGGGCCTGGTCCTGGTGGGTGTGCGGGAACCGGACGGGTGGTCCGTCGCGCTGGTGGTGCTCGGCGTCGTCCTCTCCGTGGTGAACGGTCTGGCCGTCGCGTTGTACCTGGCCCGAGGAGGGCGGAACGCCTCCACCAGGACCCCGGCGGGGCGGGAGCTGGTCGGGGAGGCGGAGGTGGACTTCGCGGTCAGTGGCGCCCGGGGGCGGTCGATGGAGCGCGAGGTGGCCCTGCGGTACATGGCCGTGGTCGGACTCGGGCGTATGGGGCGGGAGGCCGGGCCGAGGCGTCGCGAGCGCGTCGGCGGTGGTGACGACTCGGTGCGGGTGGTGACCGACACCGGGTCGGTCCGGGTTGTCCAGGAGAGTCGTCACCGGGTGGGGGAGCAGACCCCGCAGACGCGGGAGGGCCTCGAACTCGACTGGGGGAGCCTGTGCGAGATCGCGGAGCTGTGCTCGGTGGGCGGGGACAGCGGTGGTTCCGGCGGTTCGGGTTCGGGTTCGGGCGGAGGCGGTTCCTCCGGTGGTGACGGTGGTTACGGCGACTCCTGGGATGGAGGGGGGAGCGACTCCGGCGGTGGCGGTGACAGCGGCGGCGGGGGCGGCGACTGACGGCCGGCGGCCGGTTCCCGCCCCTGGAAGGGCGCCCGGGCTGTGCTTCCGCGACCGCGTAACCTGCGAACGGATTGACCTCTCGGAACCGGGGAACCGAAGAGTGAACCGGTGGAGCGCGTGGGGCGCGTAAGTAGGAGGGGGCGGGTAGGGGTCGGGGGCCCGGCGATGCGCCGTGCGCATGGTGTTCCGCTCGGCGGTGAGCGGGAGCGGCGGAGCTGCGAGGGTGGTGAGGGCGTGTGGGGCCGTGCTCCTCGATCCGGGCCGGTGGCGATCCGACCGGCTCCGCTCCCCGCCCCGGGCGTCCCGGGCCCCGACCGAATCCTGTCCCAACCCAACCGAGGAGATTCCCATGGCTGCGGAACCGGAGGCGGGGGAGTGGTTCCTCCGCTACTTCGCGCCCGAGGAGCTGGACCGGCTCGAGCAGTTCCCGGTACGGATTCCCACCGGTCACGAGTTCGGCCTGCTGGGCCTGCTCGGCGCCTGGCACACCCATGTGCGCAGGCTCCGGGAGGACCTCGACCTGTCGGACACCGACCCCTCCGCCTGTGGCGTCCACGACCTGGTCACGGCGCTGGTCCTGCGTGACTTCGTCGACCGGGGCATCGCGACGCTGGGTACGGAGCACACCGCGAGTGTGGACGCGGCCCTGGCCGACGCGGACGAGCGGTTCCGACGCCTCACGGAGGAGGACGGCACCGAGCGGCTGGCGCTGGCCGAACCCGAGGTGGAGGGCAGGGTCGCGGAGAACTGGTGGTGGAGACGCATCCCCCTCAGCGGGCCGGCTCGTAGGGAGCTGGACCGTGTGGCCCTTCGTGAGCAGGAGGGCCGGTCGGGCGGACGCTAGTCGGCGCGACGAAAGGGACCTGCGGCGGAGTCGGGTTCGGGAGGTCGGTCGGCCCTGGTTCCGAGCCGGGTACAAGTGTGGGGCGGGGCCTTGGGCCCCGCCCC
>NZ_JBEYHA010000067.1:0-25511 GCF_040635075.1 Nocardiopsis sp. NPDC007018 | reverse complement strand
TTGATCAGCCCGATCGTGGCCACCTGCGTGAGGTCGTCCAGCCACTCGCCCCGGTTGCGGAACCTGCGGGCCAGGTACTCCACCAAGGGCAGGTGCGTCGAGGCACTCCTCGAAGTCGGGCAGCAGCCCGTCCTCGCGGAGCCGCCGCAGGTCGGGAGCGGCGCGATCCCGCTCGGAGAGCACCGGTTCCAGACCCTCCGGAAGGGGCAGGTCCAGCTCGGGGTCGAGGACGTTCACCGCCTTCTCGTGGTCGGGCTCGTAGCCCCCGGAGAGCAGGTACGACATCACGGTGTCGTCGGTGAGGGACACGAACGCGTGCCCCATCCCGACGGGCAGGTACACCGCGCTCCGGTTGTGCTCGTCGAGCCGGACCGCCTCCCAGCGGCCGTAGGTGGGCGAACCCACCCGGACGTCCACCGCGATGTCCAACACCGCCCCTTGGGGGCAGTGCAGGTAGGTGGCCATCCCCGGGGGCGCCGTGGTGAAGTGCACGCCGCGCACCACCCCGGCCGAGGACCGGCTGTAGGCCAGCTGGGTGAGGGGCGGCAACGGCCGCCCGGTGGCCCCCTCGAAGTGCTCTCGCTGGTAGGGGGCGGTGAACAGCCCCCGGGAGTCGGGGAAGACCGTCGGTGTGAACAGGTGGGCGCCGTGTACGGACAGGGGCCTGCTTCTCATGGGGTTCCTCGGTTCCTCTCGGCCGTCACCAGAGGCCGTGCAGGGAGGCCAGCAGACTCCGGGCCTCCACGTTCAGGTAGTGGCCGTGGCGGACCAGGGCCATCAGCTGGTGGACGGTCAGCCAGCGCCACCCGGGGCCGGGGGTGTCGGTCAGGGCGTCGGAGGCCGCCACCACGCGGTAGCGGGTCTGGGCGTGGTGGAAGCGGCCGCCCTCCTCGGACAGCAGGGAGTCGAAGCGGACCCGGGAGGGGTCCTCGGTCAGGGCCTCGGCGAGGAGTTCATCAGGTTCGGCCGGGACGGCGGCGTTCACGCCTCCGGGCCGCTGGACGGTGGGGGCCAGTTCCAGGCAGTCGCGCAGGCCGGGTTCGGGCCGCGCCTGCACCAGGACGTGCGCGACCCCGTCGAACGAGCGGACCAGGAAGACGGACAGTCCGTGCCCCCGGGGGGACAGCAGGGGCTGGGTCCAGCTGGTGACCTCGCGGTTGTGCGCCTCCACCCGCACCCCGATGATCCGGAAGTCGCGTTCGGCGTCGTCGTGTACGCGGTCGGGGGTGCGGCTCCACCCGGGTAGCGAGCGCAGCGGGACGTCGAGGGCGCGCCACCCGAGGCGGGTCCGCGCGTCGGCCAGCCAGCTGAGGGTTTCGGTCATGCCGTGCCGCGCGGTGCCGCCCTGGTCCGGGGCGGAGTAGGAGCGCAGCAGGGAGGCGGTGAAGCCGTCGGTGCCGTCCGTGACGGGGCCGGGCGCCAGGGTCACACTGCCCAGGACGGTTCGGGTGTCCATGTTCACCAGGTTGTCCCGGTGCAGCAGGGCGTACAGGTGGCGCAGCGTCACCCAGTGGAAGTCGGGGTGCTCGGGTACCGGGGCGTCGGTGACCACGACCATGTTCCGGTTGAACTTGCCGCGGAACCAGGCGCCCTGCTCGGACTGGAGGGAGTCGCTCAGCACCCGGGTCGGCCGGGTGCCGTCGAAGTACTCCAGGTACCGCACCCCGCCGCCCCGGTGCACCCGGGTGAAGTTGCTGCGGGTGGCCTGCACGGTGGGGGACAGCTGGAGGGTGTTGGCGTTGCCGGGTTCCATCTTGGCCTGCATGAGGCAGTGCGGGACCCCGTCGAACTCCTTGACCAGGATGCCCAGGACGCCGATCTCGGGCTGGTTGATGACCGGCTGGTGGTGGTCGTCGTGGGGGCCGCGCCGCACGCGCAGGCCCTGGACCGTGAAGAAGCCGCCGGAGGCGTGGCCCAGGTCTCCGGTCGCGGGGTCGAAGGACCAGTGGTCGAGGTCGGCGAAGGGGACGGGGGTCACCCGGAACCCGCCTGCGGCCGAGCGCTCCTTCCACCACTGCTCGAAGTCGGCGTCGTGGGGGGAGCCGGTGCTCAGGGCGGAGCGGGTGAGCGGGTCGGGGGATGCGGTGCGGGGCGTCGGCGGGACCGTGGGGGGATGGCTCATCGGTCGTTCCTTGCTTGGCTGGGGAGCGTCACAGGCGGGAGAGGACCTCGCGCAGGGCACCGATCACGTGGTCCTGGTCCCGGCGGGTGAGCGAGGGGTACATGGGAAGGGAGAAGATCTCCTTGGCCAGCGACTCCGTGACCGGGAGGCTGCCCTCGGGGACGCCCAGGTGGCGGAAGCCCGTCATGGTGTGCGCGGGCCAGGGGTAGCTCACGTTGAGTGCGACGCCGTGCTCGGCCATGGCCTTGATGACGCGGTCGCGCTCCGGGTGCCGGACCACGTACAGGTAGTAGACGTGGTCGTTGCCCGGGGCGGTGGCGGGCAGCACCAGGCCGGTGTCGGCCAGCCCCTCGGCGTACCGGTCGGCGACGGCCCGGCGGGCCGCCACGTACGCGTCCAACCGGGTCAGCTTCCGGTTGAGGATCGCGGCCTGCACCTCGTCCAGCCGGGTGTTGTAGCCCGGGGTGGACACGACGTGGTACTGCTCCTCCATTCCGTAGTAGCGCAGTCGGCGCAGCGCGTCGCGCACCTGCGCGGAGGGGGTCAGGGTGGCGCCGCCGTCGCCGTAGGCGCCGAGCACCTTGGTCGGGTAGAAGGAGAACGCGGCGGCGTCCCCCATGGAACCGGCGATGCGCCCGTGGTGGCGGGCGCCGTGCGCCTGGGCGCAGTCCTCCAGCACGGCGATCCCGTGCTCGCGGGCCAGGGCCAGCAGGGGCTCCATGTCCACGCACTGCCCGTACAGGTGGACGGGCAGCAGGCAGCGGGTCCGGGGGGTGATGGCGGCGGCCACCGCCGACACGTCCATCAGGTAGGTGTCGGGGTCGATGTCCACGAACACGGGGGTGGCGCCCACCGAGTCGACGGCCACGATGGTGGGCGCGGCCGTGTTGGAGACGGTGATCACCTCGTCACCGGGGCCGACCCCGAGGGCGCGCAGCCCCAGGACCAGCGCGTCGGTGCCGTTGCCGACCCCGGTGCAGTGGTCGATCCCGTGGTGGGCGGCGAAGGCCTCCTCGAATCCGGAGACCTGGTCGCCCAGGACGAGGCGGCCGGACCGGAAGACCGTGTCCACGGCCTCCAGGATCTCCTCGCGCTCGTTCTCGTACTCGTCGGTGTAGCCCCAGACGGCGATGGTCATGGCTGTTCTACCTCCAGGGGCGGTGCGGGACGGGGGTGGGGGGTTGGGGGGCGCGGTCACTCATCCTCGGCCCCTTCGGTGATGGCGCCGTCGGCGGCGTGGTCGAGGATGCCGACGATCCACTCGGCGAGGTCCTTGCTCTCGTTGCGCGCGGCCTGTTCCCAGCGGGCGCGCTGGGTGGTCTGGGCGTGCACCTGCACCTGGACCTGGACGCGCTGGTCACCCTTGGTCGCGCGTTCGATGCTCTGCGTCGCGCGGATGCGTCGGCGCAGCTCGTTGCGGGACCAGCGGAACTTGTCGGCGCGGTTGAGCCAGGTGTCCTGGTCCTCCTCGCCCATGCTGGCGACCTCGGCGTGGTGCTGGAAGCTCAGGGTGCTGCGCCGCCGGTTGACGGGGAACCGCCGGGCGACCCACGCGTAGTTGCGCAGGGTCTGGTAGCCCAGCGAGGTTTCGGCGACGGCGGTGCGGTAGCGGTCGGGGTACTGGCTCTGGCCGTAGACGAGCCAGTCGCCGAGCCACCAGCCGGAGGAGTCGGAGATGACGAAGATCTGCTGGCCGAGGTTGCGCCAGTCGTCCATCGGCATACTCGGGGGCAGTGCCAGGGAGGTGCGCCGGGTCATGGCGCGGTTGTCCAGGGACATCTTCCCGGCTCCGTTCGCGGGCGGGCCCGTCTCGGAGGGGTGGCGGCGCAGTGCGGCCTCCGCCGTCTGCTGCTTGGTGGGTTCCACGGTGATCGTCTCTCCTCGTTCGCCGTCGACTCCGGGGTCCGTCCTCCAGCTCCCCGGTGTTCGTGGTTGGAACTTTAGGATCGGCCGTTATTCCGCTGCTTTCCCAGGGCTTTTCTGTGGTGTTCGGGCGGGGTTCTGGGGTCACATTTCTGATTCCCGGATCTCCTCTCCGTCCCGCTGGCGGGACGCTGCAAAAGTGCCCTGAGCTGCTCTTTTGTTGATGGGAGGTGAGTGGCATTCTCCTTTTTCGTGCGCTTTTCCCTGGGGCGTCGGTGGTCGGGTCTGGCTTTCCTGGTTTTGCTTGGTTATAAGTAGCGAATGACAGGAATCGAGGTGCTGCGGTGATCTGTGGTGAATGGGATCAGGTGGAATTGCTCCGAGCCGACCCGGGTTCGGAGGAGGTCTCCGACCGTCCGTGGCGGGCGGCCTGGTCGGCGGATGCCGAAGCCAACGCCGCACTGGTCGCGCGGCACCTGCCCGCGCACGTGGACCACCGGACCTCGGGCAGCGGCGGCGACCCCGTCACGTGGCGCCGCACCGCCGCGCAGCTGTGGGCGGAGGCCGGTCTGCTGGCCGACCTCCTGCGCCCCCACCGGCCCCAGGCGGTGCTGTCCTTCGCCCCTCCGCGCCACGTCTTCGGAACCCTGGCCACCCTGTTGGTCCCCGCCCGTCTCGGGGTGCCCGTCTGGTACCGGCCGCGCCTGACCGACGCCAACCCTCCCGGCGGTTCCCTGCGGTGGGCGGTGATGGCGATCCCCTGGACCTTCTCCCTGCTCAGGCCCCGGTCCGCCTGGCTGGGCGAGACCGCCGACCTCACCTTCCTGCACAGCACGGCCCGCCTACCCGCGGCCGCCGCCGACCTGGTCGGCGCGCTCGGCCCGGACCGGGCGCGCGTCATCGAGGTGCTCGGGTCGACCGAGACCGGCGGAGTGGCCAGCCGCCGGTGGGAACCCGAACCGCCCCCCTGGCGCCTGCTCGACGACACGTCCTTCTCCTGGGAGGGGGACGACGGCCGCGAGCGGCGGCTGGAGGTCGCCAGCCCCCGGATGGCCGCGCGCCCGGGCCGGGACGCCCCCGACCGGTGGCGCATGGACGACCACGTCACCCGGACCGGCGAACGCGAGTTCGTCCTGACCGGGCGCCGGGAGCGCCTGGTCAAGGTCAACGGCAGGCGCGTCTGCCTCGACACGGTGGAGGAGCGCCTGCGCCCCGCCCTCGACTGCGCCGACCTGGGCGCCGTCCCCGTGACGCACGACACCATCGGCGAGCACTACGAGCTGTACGTGGTGCCCCGGCCCGGGCAGGACCTGACCCCGGCCGGGGTCGCCGCCGTCGCGGCGGAGCTGGGCCCCCGACCCCACCGGGTGCGCGTGGTGGAGCGCGTCGACCGCTCCCCCACCGGCAAGACCCTGCGCCGTCAGTCCGCCCCGCCCTCCAGCCCCTCCCATCCCCGACTCAGGAGCACACACCCGTGACCATCACCGTCGAACAGCCCCGGCTCGACACCCTCGACGCCATCATCAGCGGCACCGGCTGGGACTCCACCCTCCCCCGGTGCGGCCCCGAGGACCGTGAGCGCATGCTCCGCAGCGTGGAGGTCCTGCGCGGCGCGCTCGAATCCGACCAGGAGGTGTACGGCATCACGCGGGGCTTCGGTCCGCTGGTGCTCTACAGCGCGGACGACTCCCAGGAACTCCAGGGCAACGGGCTCATCTCCCACCTGGGCACCTCCCAGGGCGAGCCGCTGTCCCCCGACGTCTGCCGCATGGTCGTGTGGCTGCGCCTCAACAGCATGAGGCAGGGCTACTCCGGTGTGTCCCCCGACTTCTGGGACCGCCTCGCCGACCTCTGGAACCGCGGCTTCACCCCCGCCATCCCGCAGGAGGGCACGGTCAGCGCCAGCGGCGACCTCCAGCCGTTGGCCTACGCCGCCCTGGCCCACACCGGGCGGGGCCAGGCGTGGCAGCGCGCCGAGGACGGCACGTTCGCGCTGGTGCCCGCCGAGAAGGCCATCCGCGACCTGGGGGCCGAGCCCCTCGACTGGTCCGCTCGGGAGGCGCTGGCCTTCGTCAACGGCACCAGCGTGGGCCTGGCGGTGGCCGTCCACAACCACGCGGAGATCCGTCGGATCAACCGGTCCGTGGCCGGGCTGACCGCCCGTATCGCGGGGCTCTTCGGAGCCAACCCGCAGGCCTACCACTCCGGGTTCGGCGTGGTCCGCAACCAGGAGGGCCAGCTGCGGGTCGCCGAGTGGATTCGCCGGGCCCTGCCGGAGAACCACGAGTACGACCCGGAGCGCCCCCTCCAGGAGCCCTACAGCATCCGCTGCGTGCCCCAGATCCTGGGCGCGGTGGAGGACCAGCTGGACTTCATCGGCGAGATCCTGCGCCGGGAGGCCACCGGCTGCACCGACAACCCCATCTGCCACGAGGGGGAGGTGCTGCACGGCGGCAACTTCCACGCCATGCCGGTGGGGCTGGGCTCCGACCAGCTCGGCCTGTGCCTCCAGCAGGTCGCGTACCTGGCCGACCGCCAGCTCGCCCTGCTGTGCAACCCGTCCACCAACGGCGGGCTCAACCCGATGCTGACCCCGAGGCCGGGCAGCGGCAGCGGTCTGGCGGGGGTCCAGCTCAGCTCGACCTCCTTCGCCTCGAAGATCCGGCAGCTGGCCTACCCGTCCTCGCTGACCACACTGCCCACCAACGGCTGGAACCAGGACCACGTCCCCATGGCCCTCAACGGGGCCACCTCGGTGGCCGAGGCGGTCAAGCTCGCCTGGCTGATCGTGGGCTCCCTCGCGGTGGGCGTCGCCCAGTACGCCGCGCTCGGCGGCGGTGACACCGAGGGCGACCCGCTGTGGAAGGAACTGGAGCGGGTCTCCCCTCCGCTGGACCGGGACCGCCCGCTGGCCGAGGAGGTCCGGGCGGCCGCCGACGCGGTGCGCGGCGCGGCCGACAGCTGGCTGGTCGAGGACCAGTTCGCCTGATGCCCACATCGAGGGGGACCCGGCCGGTACCCGGCCGGGTCCCCCGCCTACGGAGGAGAGACCGGTGACACCGAACGACGAACAGACGAACGAGAGGGCGGCGATCCTCAGCACGTCCGCCTGGCGGGACATGCTCTCGTACCTGCGCCCCCAGCGGGGCCTGCTGCTGCTGGGCGGCCTCCTCGCCCTGCTGGGCAGCATGGCGGGCGTGGTCCAGCCCCTGGCCGCGCAGATGGTCGTGGACGGACTCGGCTCGGGGGAGACCGTGACCCGTGCGCTGGTCGTCCTGACCGGGATGGTCGTCCTCGCGGCGGTCCTCAACACCATCGGGTACTACATCCTGCAACGCATCGCGGAGTCGGTGGTGCTGGACTCCCGGCGCAGGCTGCTCGGCCGTCTGATGCGGCTCCGGCTCACCGAGACCGCCCGCTACCAGCCCGGCGACCTGATGTCGCGGGTCACCACCGACACGAGCCTGCTGCGCACCGTCGTCAGCCAGGCCCTCGTGGAGACGGTCACCGGCGCCGTGGTCGTCGTGGTCATCCTCGTGATGATGGCCTTCCTCGACCCGGTCATGCTCGGTGTCACCTTCGGGGTGCTCGTCGTGGCCGCCCTGTGCATCGGCCTCATCGTGCCGCACATCCAGACCGCCACGGACCGGGTCCAGCGCGAGGTGGGCGACCTGAACTCGTCCCTGGAGCGCGTGCTCGGCACCTTCCGGACCGTGAAGGCGGCCGGTGCGGAGCGGGAGGAATTGCGGGCCTCGGAGGGCTCCGCGGAGCGCGCCTGGCGCCACGGTGTGCGGGTCGGAGCCCTGGAGGCGGTCAACGGCACCACCGTGGGGGTCGCGATCCAGGCGGCCTTCCTCGTGGTGCTCGGGGTGGGCGGTGCCCGGGTGGCCACCGGGGAGATCGAGATCGGTGTGCTCATCGCGTTCCTGCTGTACCTGTTCTACCTGGTCTCCCCGATGGGGTCGCTGGTCAGCGCGGCCGCGAACTTCAACGTCGGCGCCGCGGCCCTCAAGCGCATCCGCGAGGTGCTCGCCCTGGAACCCGAGCGCTGCGAGGCCGAGCCCGGCTCGGCGCTGGCCACACCGGAGGGAGCCGACCCCGAACCGCTCGGGGTGTCCTTCGACGGGGTGGTCTTCCGCTACGCGCCCGACGCGCCGACCGTGCACCACGGTGTCGGGTTCGAGGTTCCCGAAGGCGGTCTGACCGCGTTCGTGGGACCCTCCGGCGCGGGCAAGTCCACGGTCTTCTCCCTGCTGGAGCGGTTCTACGAGCCGGAGGAGGGCACCATCCGCGTGGGCGGGCGCGAGATCTCGGAGTGGCCCCTGTCCGACCTGCGGTCCGTCATCGGCTACGTGGAACAGGACGCCCCGGTACTGGCCGGGACGCTGCGCGAGAACCTCACCCTGGGGGCCCGGGGCGCCAGCGAGGAGAGCATCCGCGACATCGTCGCGCGCACCCGCCTGGACGCCCTGGTCGAACGGCTCCCCGACGGCCTCGACACCGTGGTGGGTCACCGGGGCAACACCCTGTCGGGCGGCGAGCGCCAGCGCGTGGCCATCGCCCGCGCCCTGCTGCGGCGCCCCCGCATCCTGCTGCTGGACGAGGCGACCTCCCAGCTGGACGCCGCCAACGAGCTGGCCGTCCGGGAGATCGTCGAGGAGCTGCGCCGGGAGATCACGGTGCTGGTGGTCGCCCACCGGCTGTCCACGGTCACCATGGCCGACCGCATCGTGGTCATGGAGGCGGGGCGGGTCCGTGCCACGGGTTCGCACGCGGAACTGGTGGCCGGGGACTCCCTCTACCGCGACCTGGCCGCCACCCAGTTCCTGGTGTCCGACCGGGACGTCGAGGGCGGGGACGGGGAGGGCGGCGGCACGGGGACGCATCCGCTGGTCGCCGTCGGCGCCGCGGCCGACGGCGACCGCCCGGCCCCGTGACCCGCTCAGTGCGCGCTCACGCGGACCGCTCCGTCCCGTACCTGGTCGAGCAGGTCGACCAGCGCGAGTGAGGCGGAGGTCGCGGACGCGGGGGCGGCGCCGTCCGCCACCGCGTCCGCGAACGCGGTCAGGAGGGCGTCGAACTGGTCCTGCGGGGCCATCTCGACGCTCTCCTCCGTGTTTCCCGCCTGGGCCCGGAGCACACAGGCGTGGTCCGGCGGCGGGGTGAAGGGCCGTTCCAGGCTCAGGGAGCCCAGGCTGCCGCTCAGCCGGTACTCGGCCCGGTAGGCGTTCTCCATTCCGAAGGTCAGGTGGGCGGGCACCCCGTCGGCCGTCACCAGCAGGACACCGCCGGACACCACCACCCTGAGGTCGGGGTCCTCGCGCAGGACCGCGCCGACCACCCTCAGGTCCTCGCCCAGGAAGTGGATCGCCGCCCGCAGCGGGTACACGCCGTTGTCCAGCAGGGAACCCCCGGCCAGGTCGTGCCGGTACCGGATGTCGTCGGGGCGCCGGGGCGGGATGGTGAAGGCCGCCTCGAAGCTCCGCAGCCGGCCGATCTCCCCGGAGCGCACCCGCTCCCTGATCCGCGCGTGCTGGCCGTGCAGCGTGAACGCGTAGTTCTCCATCAGCACGAGGCCGAGACCGTCGGCCAGGGCCATGAGGGCGCGCCCCGTGGCACCGTCCACCGCGAACGGCTTCTCCACGAGCACGTGCTTGCCCGCGCGCAGCGCCGCCTCGACCCACGTGGCGTGCAGCCCGGGGGGCAGGGAGACGTAGACGGCGTCCACGTCCTCGCGTTCGAGGACCGCCGTGTAGTCGGCGACGGCGTCGCAGCCGAACCGGTCGGCGTAGGCCTCGGCGCGCCGCACGTCGCGCGCGGCGACGCAGGCCAGGCGGGCCAGGGGGGAGGCGGTGACGGTTGGCAGGGTCTTGCGCCAGGCGATGTCACTGCATCCGATCGCCCCGAGGACGAGGGGCCGGGGGGCCGGTGACTGGTGCATGTTCGGTCAGTCCTTCGTTGAGAGAGACGGGGTGGGCCGTGCGAGGGAGGGGCGGGGGACGCCGGTGGCCTGGTCGCGCGGGGGGCGCGGCCAGGCCACCGGTGACTCGCTCGGTTGGGGGACCGCTCACTCCCTCGGCCGCCCGGTGAGCTGGGACATGAGGTCACGGAGGCCAATGGGTGCCAGGTCCAGGCGGTGTTCGAACGCCCTGGCCCGCTGGCTCTCGGTGAGCCTGCCGGGCACGGCCGCGGCCTTGACCGGGCCCAGCTCGCGTTCGTCGGTGACGGTCAGCCCCGACACGAAGGAGTCGACGGACCGGCTCGGCCCGATCACGGAGGTGCCGTGTTCGCCGAGGGCGTCCATGGACTCCGCGAACACCACGGTGCCGCCGTCGAGCATGACGACGTCGTCGAAGAGCTGGCCCAGCTCCTCGATGAGGTGGGTGGCGACGACGAGGGTGCGCGGCCGCAGCATCAGGTCGGACAGCACCTCGTCGAGGAACACGTCGCGCATGTGCGCGTCCATGCCCGTGCAGCACTCGTCGAGGAGGGTGACGGGGGTGCGGGCGGCCAGACCCAGGGTGGCGCTCACGGCGGAGCGCTCCCCGTGGGAGAGCCGCGACAGCGGCCGGTCCAGCGGGATGCCGAACCGGCGCATGAGCCGCACGGCGAACTCCTGGCACCAGTCGGGGCGCAGGCTCGCCGCGAAGGTGAGGGTGTCGCGGACGCTGACCGGGTCGTCCGGGTACATGCCGCGGACGAGCCCGACGCGTTCGCCGACCAGGCTCTCCGGGGTGACGGGTCGGCCCCCGACCAGCACCGTCCCCCGGGTCGGGGGCACGAACCCGGCGATCATGGACAGCAGGGTCGACTTTCCGGACCCGCTCGGTCCGATCAGGCCGTGCACGCGGCCGCCCTCCAGGTGGAGCGACACCCCGTCCAGGAGCCGGGCGCCGTACTGCTCCAGGGTGACGTCGTCGAGGAGGACGTCGTGCATCAGGGCCTCCCCGACAGGTCGGCCGTCCGTCGGCCGGGGCTGGTCCGGTACCGCCGGACCAACTCCTCCACCCCCTCGGCGAACTCGTTGGGGGAGGGCTGGGCCAGGATCTCGTCGCGCAGGAGCCGGGAGTTGCGGGCGTAGGAGGGGTCGGTCAGGACGCGTTCCACGCTGGCGCGCACGCGCTCCCCCGTGGCCTCGCGTTTGTCGAGGTGGATGCTGGCGCCCCGCGCGGCGATCCGCCGTGCGGTGAAGGGCGTGTCCAGCTGTTGGGGGATGCTGACCTGCGGGACCCCGGAGACGAGCGTGGTGAAGGTCGTGCCGAAGCCGCCGTGGTGGATGACCGCGTCGCAGGTGGGCAGGAGCGCCTGGAGCGGGACGAACCGCTCCACGCGTACGTTGTCGGGGAGCGGGCCCAGCCGCCGCTGCTCCTTCTCCGCGACGGTCGCGATGATCTCGGCGTCCATCCCGGACAGGGAGTCGAGGATCTCGGGCACGCTGACCGAGTACCCGGACAGCCGCTCGGTGGCGGTCACCCCCAGGGTCAGGCACACGCGGGGCCGGTCGCCGGCGGGGGCGCGGAGCCACTCCGGGATCACCGACCGCCCGTTGTAGGCGGTGTAGCGGACCGGGTAGCGGTCCACACCCGTGTCCATGTGCATGGAGGGCGGCAGCTGGTCGATGGTGAACTGGCCGCGCGTCATCTCCTCGTCGAAGCGCACCCCGTAGCGGCGGGCCGAGTGGTCCATCCAGCGGGCGAGCGAGTCGGGCGGGCCGTCGGGGCCCTGCTCCACCCGGCGCCGCCGCACGTACATCTCGCGCATGCGGCCGTAGAAGTCCACGCACCACATGAGCCGGGCGTGCGCGGCGCCGCAGGCCTTCGCGGCGATCGGCGCGGCGAAGGTCCCGGGCTCCCAGATCACCAGGTCGGGTCGCCAGGATCGGCAGAACGAGACCAGGTCGTCGAGCATGGGGTTGTTCATGAGCCGGAACCAGCTCAGGACCACGCTGTCGTAGTTGTCGCGCACGTACTCCCAGGAGAGGTCCTCCTCGGGCTCGTCCGCGCGGATGAAGGGGTCGAGCTGGCCGTCGGCCACCCGCTCCTGGAGGCGGGGGAAGGCCTCGAGGATGCGGTTGACGCTGTGGTCCTGGCCCACCGACACGGCGGTGAGGCCTGTGGAGGTGATGGTGTCGACGATCTCGGGCTGGCTCGCCACCCGTACCTCGTGGCCGGCCGTGCGAAGCGCCCACGCCAGGGGGACCATGCTGAAGAAGTGGGTCTTCTCGGAGTAGGTTGCGAAGAGGATGCGCATGGGATCTTCCATCGGTCGCCGGTCATTGTTCGATGGGACCCTCAAGGCTCGTCGTCCGGAGTGCGGAGTTTCTGGGACTGAGGTTCCCCCGATTGTGTAGCAGGCCTTTCCGAAGCGAAAGCCGGTTGCTTTACGGATTATCCATGGCCACGATTCGCGGTCAATGCGAAAGAGTTCCCGGCGATATTCACTTGACCTTTTGCGCGCCTCTGACCTGCGATGATGCAGGGGTGTGCGGCTTTTTTCGGCTGTCCTGCCGGCGGGACGGCCGGAGATTCGGGCACAAAAAAACCGACCCCCGTAGGGGTCGGATTCCGGAGGGCGGGTGCGCTCAGGCGTCGCGCACCTGGTTCTCGCGCCGCACCACGGGCGGCTCCACCGACCACGGGAAGTTGATCCACTGGTCGGTGTGCTTCCACACGTACTCGCACTTGACCAGCGACTGCGGCTTCTCGTAGATGACCGCGCTGCGCACCTCCGCCGTGTGCTCGGCGCAGAAGTCGTGCACCAGTTTGAGGGTCTTGCCGGTGTCGGCGACGTCGTCGGCGACCAGGACCTTCTTCTTGCTGAGGTCGACCACGTTGGGGACCGGCGGCAGCATGACGGGCATGTCCAGGGTGGTGCCGACGCCCGTGTAGAACTCGACGTTCATGACGTGCAAATTCTTGACGTCGAGGGCATAGCCGAGCCCTCCGGCGACGAACAGGCCGCCGCGCGCGATCGACAGGATGATGTCCGGCTCGTACCCGTCGTCGGCGATCGCCCGGGCCATGTCGCGCATCGCGGTGCCGAACAGCTCGTAGCTCAGGTTCTCGCGCTCGTCGCTCACGGTCTGGTTCCCCCTGGATGTTCCCGCTGGTGTGGTGTGCGCTCGGCGCGTCGCAGGTCAGGGCGATCGCGGCACCGCTACATGCTAACGACGCCCGGGAGTCCCGGCGATGGTGCGGGGCGTGCGCGCGGTGAGGGTCACCGGGGTGTGAGTCGTGGGCCACATGTCCACGCGGTGCGGTGTCCTGGGTCACATTTTTGGACGGAGTGACGCGAAGTTTGGGAACTTTCGCGACATTTTCTCGATTCCTCCCGGTTTGTAGCGAACAGATGGTCGCGAACAGCACCATGTCCCTGTACAGATCTTCCGCGTATCTTCCGCGAACCAGGAGGTTGCAGCATGGCTGGACACCAGGGCCTACTCCCCTCCGAGCAGCCGCTCCGACTGCTCGACGAGTCCGGGGCCCCGGTCGACGGCTCCGGACTGCGGATGCCCGACACCCAGCGCCTCCTGGAGGCCTACACCTCCCTGGTGATCGGCCGACGGGTCAACGACCAGGCCAGCGCCCTCGTCCGCCAGGGCCGCCTCGCCGTCTACCCCTCCTCCCACGGTCAGGAGGCCTGCCAGACCGGAGCCGCGCTCGCGCTGTCGGACGGCGACTGGCTGTTCCCGACCTACCGCGACACCGCCGCCGTCATCGCGCGCGGCGTCGACCCCGTCGAGGTGCTCACCCTCCTCAAGGGCGACTGGCACGCGGGCTACGACCCCTACGCCCACAACGTCGCCCCCCAGGCCACCCCGCTCGCCACCCAGCTCCTGCACGCGGTGGGCGTGGCCCACGCGGCCCGCCTGCGCGGCGAGGAGACCGTGGTCATGGCGTTGTGCGGCGACGGCGCCACCAGTGAGGGCGACTTCCACGAGGCCCTGAACTTCGCCGCCGTGTTCCGGGCGCCGGTCGTGTTCTTCGTGCAGAACAACGAGTACGCCATCTCCGTGCCCCTGGCCCGGCAGACCGCCGCTCCCTCCCTCGCCCACAAGGGCGTGGGCTACGGGGTGAACGGTGAGCGCGTGGACGGCAACGACGCCGCCGCCGTCCTCGCCGTGCTGGAGCGCGCCGTCGCGGCCGCCCGCTCCGGCGAGGGCCCGCAGCTGGTCGAGGCGCACACCTACCGGATGCAGGCGCACACCAACGCCGACGACGCCACCCGGTACCGCAGCGAGGACGAGGTGGACCCCTGGGTGGCCCGCGACCCGCTGCTGCGCATGGAGGCCTTCCTCAAGAGGCGGAGGGTGCTCACCAAGGCGCGCCGGGCCGAGATCGCCGAGGAGGCCGAGCGGGTCGCCGCGTACATGCGCGAGGGAGTCAACCAGGACGTCGAGCCCGTCGCCGCCGACCTGTTCGCGCACGTGTTCGCCGCCCCCACCCCGCAGCTGACCGAGCAGGCCGCGTTCCTGGCCGACGAACTGAGCAGAGAGGGCCACTGAACATGGCGACGGAGAAGCTCTCCATGGCGCAGGCGCTCAACCGGGCGCTGCGCGACTCCCTCGCGGACGACCCCTCCGTGTACGTCTTCGGTGAGGACGTCGGCCCGCTCGGCGGGGTCTTCCGCATCACTGACGGCCTGACCGCCGAGTTCGGTGAGGACCGCTGCTTCGACACCCCCCTGGCGGAGTCCGGGATCGTCGGCATGGCGGTCGGTATGGCGATGAACGGCATGCGCCCGGTGGTCGAGATGCAGTTCGACGCCTTCGCCTACCCGGCCTTCGAGCAGATCGCCAGCCACGTCGCCAAGACCCGCAACCGCACCCGTGGCCGGGTCGGGCTGCCGATGGTCATCCGTGTCCCCTACGCGGGCGGGATCGGCGGGGTGGAGCACCACTGCGACTCCTCCGAGGCCTACTACGCGCACACCCCGGGTTTGAAGGTGGTCACCCCGGCCACCCCCGAGGACGCCTACCACCTGCTGCGCGAGGCCGTGGCGTCGCCGGACCCGGTGGTCTTCATGGAACCCAAGAAGCTCTACTGGGCCAAGGACGAGGTCGACACCGGCCGCTCCGTTCCGGGGATCGGCCGGGCCGTCGTCCGTCGCGAGGGCACCGACGCCACCCTGATCGCGTACGGGCCGTCGGTGTCCACCGCGCTGGAGGCGGCCGAGGCCGCCGCCCAGGAGGGGCGCAGCCTCCAGGTCGTCGACGTGCGCTCGGTGGTCCCCTTCGACGACGAGACCGTCTGCGCGGCGGTGCGCTCCACCGGTCGCGCCGTGGTGGTGGCCGAGGCCAGCGGGTTCGCCAGCGTCGCCTCGGAGATCGTCGCCCGGGTCACGGAGCGCTGCTTCCACTCGCTGGCCGCCCCGGTCCGCCGGGTGACCGGCTTCGACATCCCCTTCCCCCCGCCCAAGCTGGAGCACTTCCAGCTGCCCGGCGTGGACCGGATTCTGGACGCCGTCGACGACCTTCAGTGGGAGGACCAGTGACGACCCGTACCTTCGACCTCCCCGACCTCGGGGAGGGGCTCACCGAGGCCGAGGTGGTGAGGTGGCTGGTGGCCGTGGGCGACACCGTGGCGCTGGACCAGCCCGTCGCCGAGGTGGAGACCGCCAAGTCCCTCGTCGAGGTGCCCTCGCCCTTCGCCGGGACGGTGACCGCCCTGCACGGTGAGGAGGGCGAGGTGATGGCGGTGGGCAGGCCGCTGATCAGCGTGGGCACGGTGGAGGAGGGCGCCGGGGCTCCCGCGACAGCCGGGACCGCCGCGTCCCCCGCGTCCGCTGGGACCGCAGGGACCGACGACGCCGCGGGTGAGCGATACCGGGAGGAGGAACGCGCCGGGTCGGGCAACGTCCTGATCGGCTACGGCACCCCGGAGTCCGGCCGTACCGGGCGCCGACGCCGCCCCCGGCCGGGCGTCGTCGCCCCGCCCGTGTCCGCGACCGCCTCCGTGTCCGAGCCCGCGGCCCCGATCGCGCCCCCACCGGCGCGGCGGGTTCCGCTCGTCACCTCGCCCCTGGTCCGCCAGCTGGCCCGCGAGGCCGGGCTGCGCGTGGCCGACATCCGGGGAAGCGGCCCGGGTGGCCTGGTCACCCGCCGCGACGTACGCTCCGCGATCGAGGCGGCCGGTGCCCCCACCGCTCCGGCCCCGTCCGCCCCGATCGCGGTCCCCCCGCAGGCCGCCCCCGCCGCCGTCGACCCGGTCGCGCCGGGAGCCGTCGACACCCGCACCGGGCTCGCCGAGTCGCGGCGGGTACCCATGGGCGCCTTCCGCACGGCGGTGGCGACCTCGCTGTCCAGGAGCCGCTCGGAGATCCCCGAGGCCACTGTGTGGGTCGACGTGGACGCCACCGAGCTGGTGCGCCTGCGCGCGTCCGACCCGCAGGGGCCGGGGCTGCTCGCCTACGTGGCCCGGTTCGTGCTGGCGGGCCTGCGCGCGTACCCGGAGCTCAACGGCCTGGTGGACACCGAGCGCGGCGAGCTCGTCCAGTACGACGGGGTCAACCTGGGCCTGGCCGTGCAGACCGACCGGGGCCTGGTCGCCCCGGCGGTCATGGGCGCCCACCGGCTCACCACCGCCGAGCTGGACACCGAGATCAAGGGGCTCACCAGCCGGGCCCGGGAGGGGAAGGCGACCCCGGCCCAGCTCACCGGCGGCACGTTCACGCTGAACAACTACGGGGCGCTGCGCGTGGACGGCAGCGCGGCGATCATCAACCACCCGCAGGTGGCCATCCTCGGGCTCGGCCGGATCATCGACCGCCCGTGGGTCGTGGAGGGTGAGCTGACGGTCCGCAAGGTCACGCAGCTGTCGTTCGCCTTCGACCACCGCGTGTGCGACGGCGGTGTCGCCGCCGGGTTCATGCGGGTGGTCGCCGACGCCATGGAGAACCCGGCCCGGGCGATCGCCCGCCTGTAGGGCCGTGGGACCAGCGCCCCGGAGGAGTCGGCACCTCCGGGGCGCTCCCCCCTGCCCGCTGTGGTCCCGTCCCCGAGCCCTTCCCGGGCCCCGGCTCTCAGCCGCCGGGCGCCTCCAGCGCGGCGCGCATACGGGCGAGCCTCGGGCCGAAGGCGCCGCGGATGCCGATCGCCACGGCCAGGTCGCCCGCCGGGCCCAACCCGGTGCCGAACTCCACCAGGTCCGTGTGCCGGGCGCCCGCCCCGCGCGGCTCCACCGTGTGGGTGTGCCGCCAGTAGCGGAACGGGCCCCGCACCTGGAGGTCGCTGAAGGAGCGGCCCTCCTCGTAGGCGTCGATGACCGCCACCCACCGCACCGGGTACACCCCGGCCACGCCCCAGCGCAGGTCGAGGGTCTCCCCCTCACCGAACCTCTCGGGCCAGTGCAGGACCTCCACACCGGGCGGCATGGCGTCCACGAACCCGGCCTCGCTGAGGGTCAGGGCGAACACCCGTTCCGGCGGCGCGTCGAAGTCCTCGGTCACCCGCAGCTTCGTGGTGCGGCGCGGCGGGGCGCTCCGGTCGCGTCCGCGCACGGGTTCACCGGGCCAGGAATCGCAGCAGCACCTCGTTGAGTTCCTCGGCATGGGTCCACAGTAGGCCGTGCGGTGCTCCCTCGAACTCCACGTACTCGGCGGAGGGCAGCAGGTCGGCGAACCGGCGCCCGGTGGCCTCCACCGGGAGGATGCGGTCGCCGGTACCGTGCACGATCAGCGCGGGCACGTCGATCCTCGCAACGTCCTCGCGGAAGTCGGTGATCCAGGTGAGCGGACAGGCGGCGGAGGCCACCGGCCCGGAGTTCGCGGCGCTGTTCCAGCTGTTGCGCACGGCCTCCTCGCTGATGCGGTCGCCCAGGGTCTCGTCGAGGTTGAAGAAGTTCTCCAGGAAACCGGTGAAGTAGGCGTAGCGGTCGGCCCTGACCTGGGTGACGATCTCCTCGAAGAACTCGCGCGGGGCCGCGCCGTCGGGGTTGTCGTCCGTCTGGAGCAGGAAGGGTTCGAGCGAACCGAGGAAGGCGGCCTTGGAGATCCGGTCGGAGCCGTAGGAGCCCAGGTAGCGGGCGACCTCCCCGGTGCCCATCGAGAAGCCGACGAGGACCGCGTCCCGCAGGTCGAGGGATTCCAGGACGGTCCGCAGGTCGGCGGCGAAGGTGTCGTAGTCGTACCCGTCCGCGGGGTGCGACGACTGGCCGAAGCCCCGGCGGTCGTAGGCGATGACCCGGTATCCGGCGTCGAGGAGGACGGCGGTCTGCCGCTCCCAGGAGCGGCCGTCGAGCGGGTAGCCGTGGATGAGGACGACCGGTTGACCGGTCCCCTGGTCCTCGTAGTAGAGCTCGACCGGGTCGCTGTTCTCGGCGTCGACGGTGATGCGTCCCATGGTGCCCCTCATCGTGTTGGGAACCTCGCTGGCCGTGCCCCACCCACCGTAGGAGCGCAGGGCGTCGCGGAACACCAATGCCGGTTATGCCTTGGGTGCGGACTCGGTCCCAGGGCCCTCGGGCTCCTCACGGTTCCCGGGTGCCTCGGGCCTCGGTGCCCTTGGCTCCCCCGGGCCCCCGGGTTCCCCCGTGCCACCCCCCGATTCCGGGACGCCCCGGCTCCTGCCCCCGGAGGCTCACGTTCCCCACGGGCCCCGTGGCCCGGGGCCTCACACCGAGGCACACCGAGGCGCCACGTCGCCCTGTCGTCATGTCGACAAGGAGACGTGGCGCCTCACGGACATCCCGGGGCGGCCGCCGCCCCCGGGCCGCCCTACCCCTCGGTCGCGCCCTCGCCCTTGTCCACCAGGGTGAGCACGTCGTAGGTGGCGACGGGTTCGCCGTCCTGGTCGGTGACGAGCGCGTCCCAGCGCACCTCGCCGTAGTCGGCGTTGGTGCGGGGGGTGATCTGCTTGGCGGTCAGCGTCACGCTGATCACCGCGTCCTCCTTCACCGGGGTGAGGAAGCGCAGGTTGTCCACGCCGAAGTTGGCGAGCACCGGGCCCGGGGCCGGGTCCACGAACAGCCCGGCGGCGAGCGACACCACCAGGTAGCCGTGGGCCACGATCCCCCCGAACAGCGGGTTGGCGGCGGCGGCCTCCTCGTCGGTGTGGGCGTAGAAGGTGTCGCCGGTGAACTCGGCGAAGTGGTCGATGTCGGCGCGGGTCACCCGGCGTTCGGCGGAGGCGATGGTGTCGCCGATCCGTAGTTCGGTGAGGTCCTTGCGGAAGGGGTGCACGTCGCCGACCTCGCGGCGCGAGCCGGTGGTCCAGCGGCCGGTGATCGCGGTGATCATGTCCGGCGACCCCTGGATCGCGGTGCGCTGCATGTGGTGCTTGACGCCGCGCACGCCGCCCAGCTCCTCGCCGCCGCCGGCGCGTCCGGGGCCGCCGTGCACCAGGACGGGCAGCGGGGAGCCGTGGCCGGTGGACTCCTTGGCGTCGTCGCGGTCGAGCACCAGGATGCGCCCGTGCCAGGGGGCGGTGCCCAGGACGACCTCGCGGGCCACGTCCTCGTCGTGGGTGACCAGGGAGCCGACCAGGCTGCCCTGGCCCCGGGCGGCGAGTTCCACGGCCTCGGCCACGGAGTCGTAGGTGATGATCGTGCTGACCGGGCCGAACGCCTCGATCTCGTGCGGTTCCTTGGCGCCGGGGGCGGCCCGGAGCAGGATCGGCGACAGGAACGCGCCGGTGTCGTCGGCGGCGCCGGTCACCTCGACCCGCTCGGGGTCGCCGAACACCAGCTCGCTGGAGGCCCGGAGGGCGCGGACGGCCTTGCGGACCTCCTCGCGCTGGTCGAGCGAGACCAGGGCGCCCATGCGGGTGTCGGGGTGGTCGGCGGCGCCGACCACCACCTTGGCGAGTCGGGCGGTGAGCGCCTCGGTGACGGCGTCGGCCATGGCCGTGGGCACGATGACACGGCGGATGGCGGTGCACTTCTGGCCCGCCTTGACGGTCATCTCCGTGACGACCTGCTTGACGTACAGGTCGAACTCGGGGTCGTCGACGGTCACGTCCGGGCCGAGGATCGAGCAGTTCAGCGAGTCGGCCTCGACGTTGAGCTGGACGCCGCCGCGGATGACGTTGGGGTGTTCGCGCAGCAGGGCGCCGGTGGCGGCGGAGCCGGTGAAGCCCACGACGTCCTGCGGGCCGAGGTTGTCGAGCAGGCCCCGGTGGCTGCCGACCAGCAGTTGGAGGGTGCCTTCGGGGAGCAGCCCGGACTCGATCACGCGCCGTACGACGGCGACGGTCAGGTAGGCGGTCTGCCCGGCGGGCTTGACGATGCTGGGCAGGCCCGCGAGGAAGGCGGGTGCGAGCTTCTCCAGCATGCCCCAGACGGGGAAGTTGAAGGCGTTGATCTGCACGGCGACGCCGGGCCGTGAGGTGTACACGTGCTGGCCGACGAAGGTGCCGCCCTTGCTCAGGGGCTCCGGGGGGCCGTCGGGGATGACGGTGGAGTTGGGGAGTTCGCGGCGGCCCTTGCTGGAGAAGCTGAAGAGGGTGCCGAACCCGCCGTCGACGTCCACCATGGTGTCGCGCCTGGTGGCGCCGGTGCGGTGGGAGAGGGCGTAGAACTCGTCCTTGTACTCCATCAGGTGCTTGGCGATCTCCTTGAGGAGGTTCGCCCGCTGGTGGAAGGTGAGTGCGCGCAGCGCGGGGCCGCCGACCTCACGTGCGTACTCGATCATCGCGGCGACGTCGGGGCCCTGGGACGAGATCCGGGCGACGGTCTCGCCGGTGTTCGCGTCGGCCAGGGGGGCGCCCTCGTCCGCGGGGGTGAACCACGACCCCTGTGCGTAGCTCTCCAGTACTTCGGACACGTGACGGTCCTCTCCTCGGTGCGGGTCTGAGCGAACTGTATTACAGACCGATCGGTCAGTAAATAGCCGCCGACCTGGTGGACCGGCCCTCATCAGCGTTTTCCACAACCACCCCGACCCCCCTGGCCACCCTCCCCCTCCCCACCTACCGTTGAACCATGACCAACTACGCACGGATGTACCGCCTCGGAGTCACTCCCTGGGAGCGCTACGGTCCCGTGGCCATGGTGCGGTTCCGCTCGTTCCTCGACCGTGTCGCGCGGGAGCGGGGCGGGCCCGGGAGGGCGCTCGACATCGGCTGCGGCCGGGGTCGGTTCACGCCCGAGCTGGCCGCCCAGGGGTGGGACGTCACCGGGGTCGACCTGGTCCCGGCCGCGGTGGAGGCGGCCCGGCGGCAGGGGCCCAGCGGGGTGGACTACCTGGTGGGGGACGCCACGGACCTCTCCCCCGACCTGGGGTTGTTCGATCTCTTCGTCGACATCGGCTGTTTCCAGGGGTTCGACGCCGACCAGCGGGCGGCCCAGGGGCGGGGGGTGACGGCGCTGGCGGCGCCGGGGGCGTCGCTGCTGATGCTGGAGTTCGGGCCGTCCGTCTTCCGGCGGATGGTGGGCGGGGTGTCCAGAGCCGAGGTGGAGGCGGCGTTTCCCGGGTGGGAGCTCGTCGACGTGGAGGACGCCCCGGTGCGGGGGCTGGGCTTCCCGATGAACCGCACCGCGCCCCAGTGGTACCGGCTGCGGTACCCGGCCTAGGCACGGTGGGGCGGCCCGGCCCGGCCGCGTGCGTGCGGCCAGTGGCGGCGCGGAGCCGGTGGTGGAGAGGGCTCCACGACGGTGGCTTCGTGTTCGATCGCGCTCACGTGGTGGGGTTCCCTTCCTTCCTGTGCGCGGTCGGTGGACGACGGGCACAGGGGAGTACGGAGGAGGAAGGGAGTGAGTTCCGGTGCGGGGGCCCAGGGGACGGGTCCAGGGGACGGGTGTGGGACTTGGAACCGGGGCTGTGATGTCCGGTGCTCTGTTCAGGGGGCGGTGTCCGAGGACGGGGCTTCGGCCAGGGAGAGCGTGTTGCCGTCGGGGTCGTGGACGTCGACGTGGCGGACGCCGTTGCCGTAGGTCTCCACCGGGTCGTGCCCGAAGCCCTGGGAGGTCAGGCGGGCGAGGATCTCGTCCAGGCCCTCGACCCCCCGCGGTGAGGAGGGAGTTCCCGGCACGCTCGGGATGGGCGGCGATGACGACCCAGGCGGTGTCGGAGATCTGCCAGAGGGTCTCCTCGCCGATGACCTCGTCCGCTGGGCGCCCGAAGAAGGCGGTGTACCAGGGGAGGGAGGCGGCGGGGTCGGTGACCGGGAGCACCGAGTAGAGGTGCGTCATCCGTGCCGTCCGGGTCGGGTGATTCTGCTGAGCCATGAGTGTGCTGCCTCTTCGCATGTGTCATCCGAAGTTCCCGGGCAGCACACCCTTCACACACCGTGACGGCGGGGTCCTGGTCTTCTCGGGAGGCTCAGGGGCGGGTGGTGGTGCGGAGGAGCGCGGACCATTCCGTTGGGGGGAAGGTCAGCGTGGACAGATGGCGGTGCCGGGTGTCGCGGACGGCGGCCCCGGTGGGGAGGTCGGCGACCTCGACACAGTCGTTCCCGGTCCCGCTGTAGCTGCTCTTGCGGAAGGTGAGTCCGGTGGTGTGGGGGTGTATGGGTGGGGCCTGCGCTGGGGGTGGGGGCATGGGCTGACCATACTCAGTCCTGCCCACTTCTACGCCCCATGCTCAGGGGAGAACGTTCTGAGTCTCTGTCCAGCACAGGACACTCAAGCTTGCTTCCCCCATCGTAGGGCGGAGGGGCACTGTGTCTGCGGGAATAGGAGAAGGGCGCCGGACGAGCTCCGGTGCCCTTCCTATGTGCCTGCCTACTGGGCCGCTCGCACGCCAGCGAGCAGCGCGGTCCACTCAGGCGCGCTGACCTCCAGGTGCCCCGCGGTGGGGTTCTGGGAGTCACGCATGGCGGACCCGGTGGGGAGGTCGGCGACCTCGACACAGTTGTTGCCGGTGCCGCTGTAGTTGCTCTTGCGGAAGGTGAGTTCGTGGGTGTGGGGGTGCATCCGGGAAACCTCTCCGTCGGAGTGGGGTGCTGTCTGGCTCATGCTCAGTTCCGCCCCTCGCTACACCCCGCGCAGAATGGAAAACGTCCCCTGAGTAACAGCGTCAGCCGAGCCCGCCAACTCAACAGAACAGGCCCCGACCGGACTCAGTCAGGGCCTGCTGGATGCCAGGGGTCTACATCTGGTCGGTACGGATGGCTCCGAGGGCGGCGGCCCATTCCGGTCCTGCGAATCCCAGCGCACCCAAGTCACGGTTCTGGGTGTCGCGAACGAGGTGCTCACCGGGGAGGTCAGCGACCTCGACACAGTCCTGCGTCTGCCCGCCGCTGTAGCTGCTCTTGCGGAAGGTGAGTTCGTTGGAGTGGGGGTGCATGGGTGGGGCCTCCGCTGGGGGTGGGGACACGGACTGCTTCCTGCACAGTCCTGCCCGGAACTTGGCCCCGCACTGCTGTCTGCTGCGGACAGTCGAGCTTGCTTCCCGCTCTCTGGACAGTCAGGTACATGCCTCACGGGATGCTTGCAGGTAAACACGGAGGCCCCCAGTCATCGACTGGGGGCCTCCTCTGTCGCGCTATTTGCAGGTCGCGGCCTTGACTAGCGCGGCCCACTCCGACCCGGGGAACAACAGGTGCCCGGCCGCGCGGTTCTGAGTGTCACGCACGGCAGACATGCCAGGGGTATCCGCGACCTCTACGCAGTCCTGTCCACGCGCGCTGCTGTAGCTGGACTTGCGGAAGTGCAGGTGGGATTCACTGCTGGTGAGCATCGGTGTGTCCTCTAGTCGAGCTGGTTGAGCCGTGCCTCCAGCCATGTCCGCGAGTCTTCGACGCTCAGCGCCGAAGCCTGGACGTGGTCGAGCACGGTCTCGTAAATCGTAATCTGCTCGGCGTCTTCGATGAGTAGCCCACCTCCGCCGACCTGCTCTGCATATACCGCCGATGGGTCTGCTTTGAAGTCGAGGACCACGAAGCTACCGTCCATACCTGCGTGTGGTCCGACGAGGTCTGGAAGCACTTGGACCCTAAGCGACGGGCGCTGCACGTTGAGCAAGTGGCGAATCTGGTCAGTCGCAACATCGCTCGGTAGCTTGCGGAACGCGGTTTCGTCGATCACCGCCCACAAGCGTGGAGCGTCTGTGCGTGTGAGCAGGTGCTGGCGCATCATTCGGACCTCAACGCGACGGTCGATCTCCTCGTCAGAGGTCACCCCACCAGCTCGGATCATAGCTCGCGCATAGGCCTCTGTCTGGAGCAGTCCGGGAAGATGTTGAACCTGGTAGGTGCGGATACGCGATGCTTCAGATTCGAGGTCAACGTAGGTTCCGGCGCCAAGGATGTCTCGATACCCGTACCACCAGCCACTGGTAGCAGCTTCGCGGGCGAGCTTACGGTAGGCCTCTCGCTGCTCGTGATCGTCGACTCCATAGACGTCGAGGAGGACCTGGAGATCCGCATCTTTGACTCTCAGGATCTTCCGAGTCTCAATCCGCGTGATCTTCGCTTCGAACCAGCTTTTGTCAGGTGCAGCCTTCTTCGCGTCGGCGGCGGCTTGCTTCGCCGTGAGACCGGCTTCTTCCCGAAGACGGAGAAGTTCTCGGGCAAGCCTGCGTCGGCGGAGTGTGGGGCTGGCGGCCAAGTCACTCTCCCTGAGTCGATGCTGACTTGAGCCTACGCTCCGTGGCGATTTCTTAGACATTTCACGCACCTTGCTCACGGGATAGCTACTGCCTCATGAGATTGTCGCACTCTTTTCAAATCGCATCTTGCGCTATTGAGTGCAGTGGGTGACTATGGTGTCTCACCAGAAGCTCAGCCGGTTTCCCGCCCGGCACTGTCCGTACCGGAGGTGTGCGCTGATGGCGCCCCGTTACCTGAAACTCTGCGAGCTGGCGTGTACCCGCTACCTCGCGTCCGAGGCGATGCGTCGCCGACGTCCTAGGCAGGCGGCCCGTGTGCGGGCCTTCGCCGCGAACCCTCGCCGCCACCACCCGTCCCGCTCCTGGGCCCCCGTGGCCCCCTCTCCCCGCAGGCCGATCGACGAGGTTCCGGCGGAGGTCCTGCGGGCTGTCCTGGCTGGGTTGCGGCGTTTGGTGGTGGTCCCGTGAGGCCCGCTCCGCCGTTCTCTCCCGAGTTGGCTCGCCGTGAGGTGGTAGCCCCCGTGGCGAGCTTCATCAAGCCGTTCCACTCCCACTACTTCTCCCGCACTGTCGGCCCCCCGTACCGCAAGCGGCAGTACTCCTTCGCCGGACTCCCCGGACTCATGCCCCTGGTCCGCGCGTTCCTGGACACCAGCGCCGCCGAGCGGTGTGAGGAGTTCCAGTTCCTGTTCACCCTGCTCGGATCGGAGTTGGCGAACAACGCCATCGCCCACAGCAGGTCGAGTGAACGCGGAAGCACCTACACCTTGACGGTGGATCGGGGTGCGAAGGGGATGACGCTGACCTGCCGGGACCAGGGCAGCCGTCTGCCGCAGGAGAAGGGCAACTTCACCGCAGCCACGTTCGCCGACATCGAAGCCGGAACCGCCACCGGCCGAGGATTGGCCCTGATCGACACCCTCGCCGACCGGTGGGGGGACAACGGGGACCCCAAGTTCCGGCAGGTGTGGTTCTTCCTGGCCTACGACCTGACCGACAACCCGTGGAGCCACATCGACACCGAAGACACCGAGGACATCCC
>NZ_JBEYHA010000066.1:0-26566 GCF_040635075.1 Nocardiopsis sp. NPDC007018 | reverse complement strand
GCGCGAACGCGAGCTGTCCGAGGAGCTGGGCGTGTCCCGGCTCCCGGTACGGGAGGCCCGTGGCCACGGGACCGGGCGGCCGGTCGGGTCCCCGATCCCGGTAGAGTGGCCCCGTCGGGGCCGTAGTCCAACTGGCAGGAGACGGCAGCTTTAGGTGCTGTACAGTGCGGGTTCGAATCCCGCCGGCCCCACCCCTCGTACCATCGCCGAACCCCGTCCCGCGTTCTCGCGGGGCGGGGTTTCGTCGTGTGCGGCCCCCGGTCGTGCGGGCTCAGGACGTCCAGGGGTGACGCGTCGTCACCGGTTCGGGAGCGGGCGGCGCCCCCGGCGCGGGCCCGTCGTCCGGTCGGGGCGCGGGACCGATCCGCAGAACGCGCGTACACTCGCCGATCCGAACGCTGGCGAACGCGCCCCGTTCCGGCACCTCGTCGGGGACCTCGACGAGGTGGGTCCCGGCCGGAAGCTCGCCCTCGCTCACGGTGATACTGCGGGGAACCGGTTCGGACGGCGTGTACTCGGCCCAGTGCCCGGTGACGACGACGCGGGCCGATCGGGAGAGCGTCATGCCCAGGGTTCGGGTGTGCGGTTCGTGGGCGATCCCCGGGGCCGTGCCGTGGGTGTGTTCCTCGACCTGGGCGACCAGCAGGGACCCGATGCCGCCCAGCCCGCTGAGGAACCGCGTACGCGGGTTGGTGCCGGCGATCGCCGCTTCCAGCCGCGCACGGAGATCGTGCGGCACCTGGCCGCCGAAGAGCACGAGGTCGAGGTCGGTCGCGTCGTAGTCGTCCAGCACCCGGTCGAACCGGTTCGTCGCGTTGGCTCCGTAGCCCCGCGCCCGGAGCGTCGCGGCGGCCTCCCGCATCGGTCGGGCTCCGCGTCCCACGATGAGTGTCCGCGGTCTGGTCACGTGCGTCATCGGCCGTCCTCAATGTTGGCAACACCACCGGACGACGCGAACGCCACCGCATCTGTGTGAGCCCGCAGGACGGGACCGCGCGCGGGCGTCCACGGCGGACCGGGTGCCTACAGGCCGAACAGAGCCCACACGACCAGGGCCAACAGGGAGACCACACCCAGCCCCACGGCGGCCGCCACGGTCAGGTGGCTGCGCTCGGAGTGCTTGCCCGACGTGGTCAGCCCCAGCGTCTCCGTGGACTCACGGATCGACAGCATGATCGAGTTGACCGCCTCCGGGCTGTTGCGCAGCCGCTCACTGATGGACTCCGCCAACACGTGCGCGCCCGCGCGGAAGTGCTCCCGCGCCGACTCGCGCTCCTCGGGAACCCCGCCCTCCTCCTGAAGCGCGGCCGCGGACGCCTGCTCCGACCCGACGTGCTCGGGCGACCAGGGGGCCAGCGCGGCGATCCGCAGCATCTTGGCGGCGTTCTCCGCGCTCAACCGCTCACTCGGCTCCACCCGCAGCATCCCGGCCAGCACCGGGGCGAGCGGACCGGCGTTGGCGGCCTCCTTGGGCTCGTCCAACGGCTCCTGGCGCAGGATCTTGATGTAGCCCTTGCGGTCGTAGGGCGGATAGCCCTCCACCGCCGCGTACAGGGTGGCGCCCAGGGACCAGATGTCGGACTCGGGGCCGACCGGGCCCGCCTTGGCCCGCTCCGGCGGGATGTAGGCGGGCGAACCGATGATGCGCCCGGACGCGCTCAGCGCGGATTCGCCGTTCCAGGCGGCCAGGCCGAAGTCGGTGAGCACCACCCGCCCGGCCTCGCTGATCATCACGTTGTCGGGCTTGACGTCGCGGTGCACGATGCCCTCGTTGTGGGCGACCTTGAGCGCGTCGATCAGCTGGAGCCCGATCTCGGCCACACGCTGGTACGGCAGCGGCCCGCCCACCTGGATGATCTCCTCCAGGGTGGAGGCCTCCAGCAGCTCCATGACGATCCACGGCCGCTCGTCCTCGTCGACGACGTCCAGGACGGTGACCAGGCTCGGGTGGGTCAGGCGTCCGGCGACCCGGGCCTCGCGCGTGGTCCGCTGGACCAGGGACTCGCGCTCGGAACGGCTCAGGTCGGAGGGCAGGCGCAGCTCCTTGACCGCCACCTCGCGCTTGATGACCAGGTCGGTGGCGCGCCACACGGTACCGACACCGCCGCGGGCGATCTCGGAGGTCAGCTGGTAGCGCCCCTTGAGCAGCCGACCACCGCCCTCAGGCTCAGCCACGGCCGCCTCGGGGAGCGCGGGGTCCGGCGACGCCTGGGGCCGCTCGGTGTGCGGGTTTTCTAGGGAGGACACGGTTATCCACGGGTCCATTCACCGGCCACGGTGGCCTCCTGCGGAGCATTGCGGTCGCTGTCACCACTTAGGTGCACGGATCACTCGTTATACCAGCATGACGCCGGGGCCACGCCGCTGGTTGTCTGATGGCTGACACATAGGTTCGGTTTCGTTATGTCCGGCAGAGAGCCACACATGCCATGACGAGGCTCTCCTTGCCAATCCTTGACCCGGGCGACGCGACGTGCGCGACCGCGCGCGTCGCGCCGCCCCGCGGATCAGCTCCAGAGGGTCTCGGGGGCCCGCACCTCGACCGGCCCGACACCGGTCTTCACCAGCGGTTCACGCAGGCTCTCGGCATCGCCGACCACCACGACCACGGACTCCTCAGGACGAAGGTACTCGACGGCGGCGGAGTTGAGGGCCTCGGCCGTGAGCTTCTCGTACCCGGCGCGCACGCGGTCCACGTTGTCGTCGGGGAGGTCGTGCACGACCATGTCGACCAGGGCACCGGCCATGGCCCGGGCGGTGGAGTAGGTGACCGGCAGACCCACGGTGTTGGACTCGCGCACCGCCGCCAGCTCGTCCTCGGTGACACCCTGGTCGCGCAGCTTGCGGACCTGCTCCAGGGAGGACGTCACCGAGTGCGCGGTGGTCCCGGCCTCCACCTGGGTGCTCATGAAGAACACACCGCTGTCGCGGCGCAGGTCGAAACGGCTCCCCGCGCCGTAGGTGTAACCCAGGCGCTCGCGCAGTTCCATGTTGAGGCGTGAGGTGAACATGCCGCCCAGGATCTCGCCGATGCCCTCGGCGCGCGGCAGGTCCACCTGCGAGCGCGACGGAGCCCGGTGCGCGATGACCAGGGCCGACTGCACGGAGCCGGGCCGGTCCACGATGAGCACGCGCGGCACCTCTCCGGGCGGCGGCGCGGGCTCGGTGTCGCGGCGCTCGGGCGCGGGAGCGGCGTCACCGAAGACGATGCGGCCCAGTTCCTCCAGGTCGACGTTGGCCAGGTCTCCGACGACCACGAGGGTGCCGGCCACCGAGGCGATGGAGTCGGCGTGGAACCGCGCCACGGTCTCGGGGGTGATGTCGGCCAGTTTCACCGGCCCGCCCGCGAGCGGCGTGGCGTAGCGGCCGCTGAACAGCTGACCGCCGAGGGAGCGCATGGCCAGGGTCGAGGCGGAGGAGGCGTCCAGCCAGAAGCGTTCCAGCAACTGCTCGCGACGGCGCACGACGTCGTCGGGGGCGAGTGCCGGGCGGCGTACGGCGTCCGCGAACAGGTGGACGGCGTCGCCGAGGCGGTTGGTCGGCGCGTCCAGGCCGGTGATGAAGCCGTCCCAGTTGACGCGGGCGACCCACTCGGCGCCGTGGCGCTCCAGGGCGGGGGCCAGGGAGCTGTTGCCACCCGGGCCGTCCTCCAGGGCCTCGCTGGTCAGGGCGCTGACGCCCATGGCGTCCAGCGGCTCCACCGCACCGCCGAAGGGGTGCACGAGACGGAGCGAGGCCAACCGTTGGCCGGGGACGTCGAGGGCGACGACGGTGCCGCCGCCCACGGTGATCCGCTGAGGCTTGGGAAAGGTGAAGGACGCGGGGGCGCCGAGGTCCGGACGGTTCTGCTGCATGCTGAGGCTCTTTCTGCGGCGGGTCGGGAACGGGGCGGCTACGCCTGCGCGGCGTGGGCCGCGGCGTCGGCCTCGGCCTCCGCCTGGAGCGTCTCGGCGGAGGTCTCGGGTTCGGGGTCGAACCGGACCACCAGCATGTTGTCGTCGACGAGCAGCCGCTCGGCGGCCGCGCGGACCTCTTCGGCGGTGATGTCGGACCAGCGCTCGGGCCAGGTGAAGGCGAGCTCGGGGTCTCCGAGGAGCTGGGTGCAGCTGCCGATGGTGTCGGCCAGGCCGGAGGGGCTGGCGATGGTGTGCAGGTGTTCCCGTTCCAGGACGGCGCGGGCCCGGTCGAGCTCCTCGTCGGTGATGCCGTCGGCCAGCTTGGCGACCTCCTCGCGGATGGCCTGCTCCAGGACGTCGCCCTCCACCCCCTCGCGGGCCAGCATGTTCACCAGCAGGAGGCTGTCGGTGTAGCGGAAGGCCAGGATGTCGGCGGAGCCGCCGCCGTCGTCGGCGGCGATGGGCCGCTCCACCACCAGCGAGCGGTACAGGCGGCTGCCCTGGCCCTGGCCGAGGACCGCCGCCGCCAGCTGGGCGGCGTCGTGGTCGCGTTCGCCGTAGGAGGGGACCCGGAAGCCGATGAACACCCCGGCGGCCGGGACGGTCTCGGTGACCGCGTCCCGTACGGGGCCGCCCAGGGGGGCGCGCAGCGCGGGGTCGGGCGTCGAGGGGATCTCCTCGCGGGCGGGGATACCGCCGAAGTACGTCTGGACCCGCGCCAGGACGTCTGCCGCCTCCAGGTCGCTGACGATGGTCAGCACGCAGTTGTCGGGGCCGTAGTGCGCCTTGTGGAAGGACTTGACGTAGTCCAGGTCGGCGGCGTCGAGGTCGGCCATGGAGCCGATGGTGGAGTGGTGGTAGGGGTGGCCCTCGGGGTAGGCCAGGCGCAGGATGCGCTCCAGGGCCGTGCCGTAGGGCTGGTTGTCGTAGCGCTGACGGCGCTCGTTCTTGACCACGTCGCGCTGGTTGTCGAGGACCTCCTGGGTCATGCCCTCGCGCAGGGTCGCCAGGCGGTCCGCCTCCAGCCACAGGACGGTGTCCAGGGCGTGGGTGGGGACCGTCTCGTAGTAGTTGGTGCGGTCGGTGGAGGTGGAGGCGTTGATGTCGCCGCCCAGCCGCTCCACCACGTCGAAGTGCTCGCCCTTGGTGACGTTCCCGCTGCCCTGGAACATCAGGTGCTCGAACAGGTGCGCGAACCCGGTACGGCCGGTCACCTCGTGCCGCGAGCCCACCCCGTACCAGAGGTTGACCGAGGCGACCTGCCCGGTGGAGGCCGGAGCCGTCACCAGGCGCAGCCCGTTGTCCAGCGTGTACTGCTCGACCCGTCCCGCAGCTCCCATGGTGGTCACCTGCGCATGCACCCCATCAAGTTCCGTTGACTGCTTCACCGGACACGACCCTATGTCCTCGGGACCCTCTGGGGACACTCGGTTGGAGCAATCCACATACACGCGTCTGTCGACCGGCCCGGTCACCGGACCCGCGCCGAAGGTGCTGCCCGTTCGGCGCCGGAGGTTCCTCCGCGAGGGCGCCGGACCGGACCGAAGCGCGGCGCGGATGCCAGAAGGCGCCTGGGCCGCTAGCTACTGCGGTACTCCGTCGTGTCCATCGACGCGGCGATCTCGTCGTAGACGGCGCTGTACTGGGCGTCGACGGACCACACGTAGAGGAGGACGTCGCTCTCGGGGAGGAACCACATACGCACCTCGAAGGTGTCGTTGTTGTCGCAGGTGACCGACCAGATGGAGTAGTGGGACTTGCGTTCGTCGGCGTGCTCGAAGACGCTTCCGGCCCCGGTCTGGAGGCTGGCTCCGGAGACTCCGATGTTGCCGGAGGCGGCGGTGTTGAGGCTGCGGCAGCTGTCGGTGTCGTCCGCCCAGCCGTTGTCGTCGTTGAAGGACTCGTCCTTCTTCGGCCAGCCCTGGGGGTGCTTGTCGGCCTGTTTGGGGACGAGTTGGATGGACCCGTAGGCGCAGGAGCTCTGGCCGGGCGGGGTCATGCACAGCTGGGCGCCGTCGTTCTGCACGTCCCAGTCGTCGGGGGTGTCGATCCGCACGCCCATCACGTCGGCGCTCCCGAAGCCCTCGGGACCGGGGGGTTCGATCGCGGGCATCATGCCGCTCTCGCCGCGCTCCAGCTCGATCTCTCCGGTGGCCTCGTCGGAACCGCAGGCGGTGAGCGCCAGCAGGGCCGCCGCCGCGACCGCCGCGACACGGCCGCCACGCCGCCGGTGCCGAACCAGGTCCGTCGTGCCCGCCATTGTTCGTTCCGCCCTTCTCGCCGGTCCCCGACCCCGTGTCTGACAGATCGGAGCACAGTCGACCATAGCGCCCTCGACACACCCTCCGCGCCGGGCCGCGGCCGCGACTACCCTGGGTCCATGGTGGACCTCGCGAAGATCACTGAGCCCTTGTCCCTCAACCGGTTCGGCCCCCGTTCCCGGGGCCCGTTGGTCCTGGAGCTGGACCTCACGGAGGGTGTCGCCGACGAGGCGCCGGGCGACCCCCTCACGCAGATCATGAACAGGCGCAAGCAGCACTACCTGGAGGTCCTGGAGGGTATCCGCAGAGGTGCCCGGGACCCGGAGGTGGGCGGTCTCGTCGTGCGGGTGGACTCGCGTTCCCTCGGGATCGCGAAGATCCAGGAGCTGCGTGACACCGTCGCGGACTTCCGTTCCACCGGCAAGCCCGCCGTCGCCTGGGCCGACACCTTCGGCGAGGCGGGCGACGGGAACCTGTCCTACTACCTGGCCACCGCGTTCTCGCGTGTGGTGCTCTCCCCGACCGGTCTGGTGGGGCTGGGCGGCCTGATGTCGCGCACCACGTTCCTCAAGGGCGCCCTGGACAAGTTGGACGTGCGGTTCGAGGGCGGGGCGCGCCACGAGTACAAGAACGCGCTCGACCCGTACACCCAGACGGGCTACACCGACGCCCACCGTGAGGCGGTGGGTCGGATCGTGCGGTCGATGAACGACCAGATCGTCGCGGCGGTCGCGCGGGGCCGCGGGCTCACGGAGGAGCGCGTTCGGGAGCTGATCGCCACCGCACCGATCCTGGCGGGGGAGGCGTTGGAGGCGGGGCTGGTCGACCAGTTGGCCTACCGCGACGAGGTGTACGCGGAGTTGAACGAGCAGGTGGGTGCCAAGGGAGGGGACTCCGCCAAGCCCGCTCTGCAGTTCGTCACCCGGTACCACCGCAAGCACGTGCCGCCGCCCCGCCCGAGGTTCGCCGACGGCGGCGACCACATCGCCCTGATCTCCGCCAACGGCGGTATCAACCTGGGCAGGAGCCGCCGTTCGCCGCTGGGTGGCAGCGTGATGGGTTCGGACACCGTCTGCGCCGCCTTCCGCGCCGCCCGCCAGGACCCCCGGGTGCGGGCCGTGGTGTTCCGGGTGGACAGCCCGGGCGGTTCGGCGATCGCCTCGGACCTGATCCGCAGGGAGAGCCAGTTGACCCGCGAGGCGGGCAAGCCGGTCATCACCACGATGGGCGACGTCGCCGGGTCGGGCGGATACTACGTCGCTCTGGGCTCGGACGCGATCGTGGCCCAGCCCGCGACCATCACCGGGTCCATCGGCGTGCTGGTCGGAAAGCCGGTCCTGGGCGCGCTGCGCGAACGGTTCGGGATCACGTCGGACTCGGTGAGCGAGGGCCCGCACGCGGGCATGTTCGGTACCGACGAGGGGTTCAGCGAGTCCGAGTGGGAGCGGATCAACCTGCTCCTGGACACCATCTACGAGGACTTCGTGGCCAAGGCGGCCGCCGCGCGCGGTCGGACCTGGGACGAGCTCCACGCGGTCGCCAAGGGCCGGATCTGGTCCGGGGCGGACGCCCTGGAGAACGGTCTGGTCGACGAGTTGGGCGGGGTCGAGACGGCGGTGCGGCTGGCCCGGGACAAGGTGGGCGCCGGGGCCCTGCCGGTGCGCGTCTTCCCGCGCGCGCACCCGCTGGACCGGCTCCGTCAGCACGAGTCCAGCGAGGACGTGGCCTCGGCCGAACCGCAGACGGTGCTCAGTGCCTGGGGTTCCCTGGAGCACGTGGCGGCCCGCCTGGGACTGCCCGCCGCGGGTCCGCTGAGCATGCCCGGCTCGTGGGAGGTCCGTTGAGCGTTTCGGGCGGCGCCTACCTGGAGGCGGTGGCGTTGCTGCCGACGGGCGTCACCGTGGTGACCGTCGCGGACGGGCGCGACGACATCGGGGCGACGGTGAGCGCGCTGGTGTCGATCTCCGCCGAACCGCCGGTGGTGATGGTGAGCGTGGCCGCCGAGGGCTACGTGGCCGAGGTGCTCGGCGAGGTGGGGGCCTTCGCGGTGAGCGTGCTCGCCGCCGACCAGCGCGCGGTGGCGGGCCGGTTCGCCGCCGAGGGCCGCCCGAGCGCCCGGCACCTGGTGTCGGGGCTGGCCCACCACCGGGGCGGGCACACCGGAGCGCTGGTCCTGGACGACGCGTTGACCGCACTGGAGTGTTCGGTGCGCGAGCGGGTGGAGGTCGGCGACCACACGGTCTTCTTCGCGGACGTGGTGGGCCTGCCCTCCGCGGGCGCGCGCCGCGGTCCGGCGATGGTGCGCTGGGACGGCCGCTACCACGCGCTCGGCTGACCCCGGGGACGTGACCACGCGGGCCCCGGAACCGGGTGAGGGTTCCGGGGCCCGCGCCGTGCGGGCCGGATCAGACCAGGCCCTGCGCCTCCAGCCACTCCTGGGCGACGTCGGCGGCGTTCTCGTTCTCGATCACGACACGCTCGTTGAGCTGGGTGAGCTCCTCGGTGGTCAGGGCCGCGGAGACCGCGTTGAGAGCGTCCCGGGCGGTGTCGTCGACCTGCTCGGCGTTGATGAGCGGGGTGATGTTCTGCGACCCGAAGAGGTTCTCCGGGTCCTCCAGGACCACGAGGTCCTCGACGGCGATCTGCGGGTCGGTGGTGAACAGGTTGGCCGCCTGGATGTCGTCGTCCAGCAGCGCCTTGGTCAGCAGGGCGACCTCCAGCGAGCGGAACTCGCGGAACTCGATCCCGTAGACCGACTCCAGACCGACCACGCCCTGGTGGCGGGTCTCGAACTCGGGCGGTCCGCCCAGCACGAGCTGGTCGGCGACGCCGGCCAGGTCGGTGAGGCTGGCCAGGTCGTGCTCCTCGGCCGTCTCGCTGGTGACGGTGATCGAGTCCTTGTTCTCCGCGCTGGAGGAGTCGAGGATCTCCAGCCCGTCCGGCAGCGCCTCGCGCACCAGCGCGTTGGTCTCCTCGGCGTCGGCGCTGGGGGCCCCGTCGTCGAGGTAGGCCAGAGTGGCGCCGTTGTACTCGGGGAAGACGGAGAGGTTGCCCGACTCGATCTGCGAGTAGTACACCTCGCGGCTGCCGATGTTGAGCTGGTACTCGACGTCGACGCCCTCGGCGGCCATGGCCCGGCCGTACAGTTCGGCGAGCAGGGTGCTCTCGGGGAAGTCGGCGGAGCCGATGACGACCGAGCCGGAGGCGCCGCTGTCTCCGCCGCCGCCCTCCTCGAAGGGGTCGCTGCCGCCGCACGCGCTGAGGAGCAACACCAGGGGAAGCCCGGTGAGGGCGAGCCTCTTGTGCATGTCTGAATCCTTCTCTCTGGGGAGTCCTACTTGGCTGGCGGTGCCCGAAGACCGCCCGGTCAGCGCGCCGCCGCGGATTCGGCACGCAGCCCGGGAGCGACGAGGACGCGTCGCAGCACGGCGAACAGGAGCGTGGTGACCACGGCCAGTGCCACCACGAGAACGGAGCCGCCCAGCATCATCGTGAGGTCCTGGCGGGCCTGGCCGTCGACGATGTAGCGGCCCAGGCCGCCCACTCCCACGTAGGCGGCGATGGTGGCGGTGGCCACCACCTGGACGGCGGCGGTGCGCATTCCGATGAGGACGAGGGGCAGGGCCACGGGGAGTTCGAGTCCGAACAGGACCTCGCGGCCGCGCATGCCCATGCCCAGTGCGGCGTCCCGCAAGCGGGGTTCGACCCCCCGGACCCCCTCGTGGGTGTTGACGAGGATGGGAGGTACGGCCAGGGCCACCAGCGCGGCCACGACGGGGACCAGCCCGATCCCGGCGGCCAGCACGATGAGGAAGAGCACGCCGATGGTGGGCAGGGCGCGGGCGAAGTTGGCCAGGCTCGCGGTGAGGAACCCGCCCACCCCGGTGTGCCCGGTGTACAGGCCGATGGGCACCGCGATGACGGCCGCGATCAGCAGCCCGAGCAGCGAGTAGTAGACGTGTTCGCCGAGCCGGGCGGGGATGCCCGCCGGGCCGCTCCACTGGGCGGGGTCGCCGAACCAGGCCAGGAGTTCGTTCAGGATGTCCATGTCTACTCCCCCGCCGTGGCTGGGTCGGGTCGCACGGTCGTGTCCGCCGGGGTCGCGACGGTGGGCGCGGGTGGGGCGGCCCCTCCGTGTGGGCGTGCGGCGCGCCGCCGGGCCGGTCGGCCGGAGCCGCGGGTCCAGGGGGTGAGCAGGTACTGGGCGGCCACCAGCAGGGCGTCGGTGACGAACGCCAGGAGCACGACCAGCACGATGCCGACCACGATGGGCGCGTCGAACTGGCGGCGGAACCCGTCACTGAGGATGAGCTGCCCCAGACCGCCCAGGCCCACGAGCGAGGCGACGCTGACCATGCTGATGGTGGCCACCGAGGCCACGCGGAGTCCGGCGATGATCACCGGGACCGCCACGGGCATCTCCACGGTGACCAGTCGGCGCAGCGGACCGAAGCCCATGGCCACGGCCGCCTGGCGCACGTGGTCGGGCACCTGGCGCAGTCCGTCCACCACGTTGGGGAGCAGGATCACCAGGGTGTACAGGGACAGCGGCACGATCGCGGTCCAGTCGCTGAACCCGGTGTAGGGCAGCATGAGGAAGAACAGGGCGATGGAGGGCACCGCGTAGAGCACGTTCACACCGGTGAGCACCGGGGGGTAGAGTCCGCGCCAGCGCGCGCACGCCAGCCCCAGTGGCACGGCCACGACGAGTCCGATGAGGATGGACAGGTAGGACAGGCGCAGGTGTTCCATGAGCAGGGGTCGGATGCCCCGCCCCGGCTCGTCGGGGTAGCTCCAGTTGGACACGCCCCAGTCGGCGACCCGGACGACCCACTCCCAGGCGCCCACGACCGCGTTCGCGTCGGCGGCCGTCACTCGGACACCGACCAGATCGCGGCGCCCAGGTCGTCCTGCGAGACCACGCCGACGACCCGGCCCTCGTCGTCCACGCCGACGGCCCGGCCCGCGGGCGAGAGCACGGCGGCGTCGAGGGCGGCCCGGAGGGAGTCGACCCCCACGTCGAAGGTGTGGCCGTAGGGTGCCAGTTCCAGGGAGCCGAGCGGGACCCCGGTGGGCGCCCGGTCGAGCTGTTCGGCGCTGACCCAGCCGAGCGGCATGCGGTCGCCGTCGACCACGAGCGCCCACGGCTGGGCGTCCACGGTGACGACGTCCTTGGCGCGCTCCACGCGGTCCTCGTCGTCGAAGACGACGTCCTCGCGCGGGGAGAGCGCGCTGGCGGGGAAGAAGGACAGGCGGCGCACACCCCGGTCGTAGCCGATGAACGACTCGACGAACGCGTCCACGGGTTCGGCCAGCAGGCGCTCGGGGGTGTCGTACTGGGCGAGTTCCCCGCCGGGCCGAAAGACCGCGATCCGGTCACCGAGGCGCACCGCCTCGTCGATGTCGTGGGTGACGAACACGATGGTCTTGTGCAGCTCCTGTTGGAGGCGGAGCAGCTCGTCCTGGAGGCTGGTGCGCACGACGGGGTCGACGGCGCTGAAGGGCTCGTCCATGAGCAGGACCGGCGGGTCGGCGGCGAGGGCGCGCGCGACGCCGACCCTCTGTTGCTGGCCTCCCGAGAGCTGGTGCGGGTAGCGCTTGGCCTGGGCGGGTTCGAGGCCGACCAGTTCCATGAGCTCGGCCGCGCGGGCGCGCGCCTTCCCCTTGCGCCACCCCAGGAGCAGGGGCACGGTGGCGATGTTGTCCAGCACGGTGCGGTGCGGGAAGAGGCCCGCCTGCTGGATGACGTACCCGATGGAGCGGCGGAGCAGGGCCGGGTCCTGGGCGCGGACGTCGGTGCCGTCCACGAGGATGGTGCCGGAGGTGGGCTCGACCATCCGGTTGATCATCCGAAGGGAGGTGGTCTTGCCGCTGCCGGAGGGGCCGACGAACACCGTGGTTCCGCCGGTCTCCACGGTCATGTCCAGGCTGGCGACGGCGACGGTGCCGTCCGGGTAGGTCTTGGCGGCGCCCTCGAATGTGATCATCGCGGGGTCGTCTCCGTTCGGGGGCCGGTTGGTGGTACCGCGGGGTGCCGCGCAGGTTCGCAGCCTTCCCCTGGGCTCGGGGATCAAACGGGAGGAGGCGGGCACCGTGACCGGACCGCGACCCCGGTCGGCCCCGGGCGTGCGGGAAGGTTACCCGAGGCCGGAGGGCGGCGAACACGCTGACACGCCGCCGGAATCGAACAGGAGTATGACCCGGCACACGTGTCCGGGCGTCGGGACTCAGCTCTGGGCGGCGATCCAGTCGACCAGCTGGTGCAGGTCGTCGACGACCACGTCGGCCCGTTCGGCGTCGGGGGTGGCGGCGTGGCGGTAGCCGTAGATGCCCCGGCGCAGCAGGGCCGTGCGCATCCGGGCGCGGCGGGCGGGCAGGACGTCGTTGTCGACGCGGTCGCCGACGTAGAGGATCTCCTCGGCGGTGACGCCGGGGCGGCTGCGTCCGGCCAGTTCCAGGGTGAGGTCGAAGAACTCCGGTTGGGGCTTGTGGACGCCCCACACGTCGGAGATGCCGATGCCGTCCACGCCCAGGCCCATGGCGGCCAGCGCTGGCCCGGCTTCGGGCGGCTGGTTGCCCGCGATGACCAGGGAGAGCCCGGCCTCCTTCATGGCGTTGAGGGCGGGGCGCACGTCGGGGTAGAGGTCGCGCTCGTCGAAGTGCTCGCGCGCCCCTTGCGGGTCCTCGGTGCGCCAGCGGGCGCTCTCGGCCTCCAGGTCGAACCCGGGCACGAGCAGCCGGAAGCCGTCGGTGAGGGTACCCCCGGCGCCGAGCACGGCGCCGATGGTGCCGAAGAACGCCATGTGCGGGATGGCGAACCGGTCCGCCCAGCGAGCGAAGATCCGCGTCTCGTCGACGAGTGTCTCGCCGACGTCGAACACCACAGTACGAATTGCCACGGTTAGGGAGTGTACAAGGCGTGTCGGGGGGCGGCCCCGGGGCGGAGCGGCCGGGCCCGCACGGCACGGCGGCGCGGGCTTCGGCCCTCGGCGGTCGGTGCCCCGAGGGCCGACCGTGGTCAGTGCCCCGGCGGGCGGAGCACGGCGAAGGCGTCGGTGACCTCCAGCTCGCGCGCGCGGAAGCGGAAGAGGGCGGCGGGGCGGCCGCCCGAGCGCCCGGAGGGGACGGATCGTCCGGTCTCCTCGATCTGCCCTCGGCGCAACAGGACCCGGCGCAGGTTGGTGGCGGCCACGTCGTGCCCGAGTGCGGCGCGGTAGTGCGCGGACAGCTCCGACATGGTGAACTCCGGGGGCGCCAGGGCGAACCCCACGTTGGTGTAGCTGAGTTTGGAGCGCAGGCGGTGGCGGCCGGAGCGGACGATGGAGGCGTGGTCGAAGGCCATCGGGGGGAGGTCGGCGGCCGGGTGCCAGCCGGTGTCGGCGGGGACGACGGGGTCGATGTGGGCCGGGACCAGCCCGAGGTAGGCGGTGGCCAGGGTGCGGCGCTGGGGGTCGCGGTGGGGGTCGCTGCGGGTCTCCAGCTGTTCCATGTGGCTGAGGTCGCGGACGTCGACCTTCTGCGCGAGCTGACGGCGGATCGAGGCGCCCAGGCTCTCCCGGGCTCCGAGCCGACCACCCGGGAGCGCCCACTCGCCCTCGCAGGGCGGCAGGGCGCGCTTCCACAACAGGACGCACAGTTCGCCCGCGCGGATCTGGAGGACGACCGCGATCACCTCGTGTGCGGAGAGTTCCGACGCCCCCGTCCTCACGACGGGGTCGGCCGTGGCGGTCGGTCCCGCTCCGGCTGTCACGGCCTGTCCGTTTGCTTCCGGGATATCCACCCTGTCCCTTCCGTTCCACGCCATGTTAAGCTGCACCAGGTTTGTGCCTGGCAGACAAAAACTTGGTCGCCGCACTCATCTCCCCTGGCACGGCGCCCGCACGGCGTGCCCACAGCCTCAAGGAAGTAGACGGACATGGCATCGGTCACCACGACGGCGGACACCATGACCAGGCAGGAGTGGGCCACCGAGGTCCGCCGCCTGGCAGAGGAGCGCGACGCTGTCATCCTCGCGCACAACTACCAGCGCCCGGAAATCCAGGACGTCGCCCACCACACCGGCGACTCCCTGGCGCTGTCCCGGCTCGCCGCGAGCGTCGACGCCAGCACCATCGTCTTCTGCGGTGTGCACTTCATGGCCGAGACCGCGAAGATCCTCGCGCCGGAGAAGACCATCCTGCTGCCCGACCCGAACGCCGGGTGCTCGCTGGCCGACACCATCACCGCCGAGGACGTGCGCGCCTGGAAGGCCCAGCACCCCGGGGCGGTCGTGGTCGCCTACGTCAACACGACGGCGGCGGTCAAGGCCGAGACCGACATCTGCTGCACCTCCTCCAACGCCGCCGACGTCATCCGGTCCATCCCGGAGGACCGGGAGATCCTCTTCCTGCCGGACCAGTTCCTCGGCGCCCACGTGAAGCGGGTCACCGGCCGCGAGAACATCCACGTCTGGATGGGCGAGTGCCACGTGCACGCCGGGATCGACGGCCACACCCTGCGCGAGCGGGTCGCGGCCGAGCCCGACGCCGAGGTGTACGTGCACCCCGAGTGCGGCTGCGCCACCTCCGCCCTGTACCTCGTGGGCAGCGGCGCGGTCCCCGAGGAGCGGGTGAAGGTCCTCTCCACCGGCGGGATGCTCAGCGCGGCCGAGAACACCACCGCCAAGAAGGTGCTCATCGCCACCGAGACCGGCATGCTGCACCAGCTGCGCAACGCCAACTCCACCACGGAGTTCGAGGCGGTCAACTCACGCGCCGAGTGCCACTACATGAAGATGATCGACGCCGACAAGCTGCTGAACTCGCTGCGCCACGGCACCACCGAGATCCTGGTGGACCCCGCGACCGCCGAGCGGGCCCGCCGCTCGGTGGAGCGGATGGTGGCCATCGGACAGCCCTCCCGGGGCGGCGAGTAACCGGGACGGCGGACGGCGTGACCCGCGCGTGTGCGCGGCGCCGCACGCGCGGGGCGGTAACAGAAGTCTCACCTTCGGGCCACAGCTGTTCCATTCGCCCACACCAGGCGTCTCCCCTCGCTAGCGTCACCTCAGGAGCGGGGGGAGAATCGTGACCAGAGGTAACGAAACAGACGTACCAGCGGCGGAGGCCGTCGAGGAGCTGTGCGACGCGTTCGCGCACTCGCTGCACCGGTACGCGTGGTCCCTGCTCGGCGACCCCGACCGGTACACCGGCGGAGGCGACCGTACCGTCGGCGACCCGGTCGCCGACGCCGTCCACGAGGCCCTCGTCGCCGGGGTCGCGCTGGAGTCGCGCCTCTCAGACCCCGCGGACCGCGGTCCCTGGCTCTTCGCCCTCGTCCGCGCCGCCTGCCAGCGGCGCGGGTTCGCGCACACCTGTCCCTACACGCGCCTGGCCACCGTGCCCGCCGAGGCCCCCGTGGCGGAGATGTTCTCCCGCCTGCCCGCCAGCCACCGCGAACTCGTCGAGCTCAACCTGCGCCACGCGCTGCCCACGGCCGCCGTCGCACGGGTCCTGGGCCTGGACCCGAGGATCTGCGGCGAGCTGTCCCGTTCGGCGATCCGGCGCGCGGCGGAGGGGCTGGCCGGACCGCCCCGACCCGAACCCGACGAGGACAACACCCCCGGCGGCGCCTGGCTCACCCAGGTGCACCGGGTCTCCTCCGCGCTGACCCTGCTGCGGCCGCCCGGCGCCCCGCCCGGGCTGCGCGACCGGGTCGTGCACACCTGCACCTCACCCGACACCGCCGACGAGCGGGCCCGGATCACCGCCGCCACGCACCCGCTCACGGCGGACGGCTACCCCGTCCACCGCTCCGGTCCGCCCGGCACCGCCGTGGTCGAGACCGACGCGGTCACCGAACCCGTCGAGGTCCCGCTCCCCCGTGCCCTGCCACGCGATCTGCTGACCACCGCCGACCACCCGGTGCGCGACGACGCGCGCTCACCCCTGCCCTCACCCGGCCACGACCCGCTGGACGAGGCCGCCGACCCCGGCCCCCGGCGTTGGCCGCTGCCCGCGATCTCGGGGGTGGCCACGGTCGTCGTGGCGTTCGGGCTGTGGTGGTGGGCCAGTCACGTGGGGGGACCCACGACGTTGATCGAGTCCGGTCCGGCGCTTCCAGGCCAGCGCTCGGGCCTGACCGGTGTGGAGGCCGTCTCCACCGCCTCCGACGGCAAGCCCGGCACGGAGCCGACCTCGGTCACCGTCACCGACGCACCGGGGTCCGGGAGCCCCGAACCCGACGCACCCGAGGACGACCCCAGCGGGGGACCGACCGGCCCCCAGGACCGTGAGCCCGAGGAGCCGTCCGGCGAGGACGGCGACACCGAAGCTCCGCGGGGACCCGAGGAGACGCCTCGACCCCCCGAACCCCCGGCGGACGAGCCCGACCCCGAGCCGGGTGAGGACGGGGGCGGCGCCCCGGACCACGGGGGCGGGAACCCGGGCAACGGCTCCCCCGGCCTGCTCGGCGGCCTGCTGGGGCTGTTGTTCGGTAGCGGCAAGGCCGACCCGGGGGAACCGGCGGAGTAGGTTCCGGCGCGTCCGACTCCTCAGAAGGAGGCGAGCAGACGGTCGGCGGCGGTCCTCAGACGCCCCTCGACCTCGTCGATGTCGCGTCGCCCCTTGAGGATCTCGACCAGCTCGAAGATCCACACGCTGGTGAGCGCCCCGGCCAGGACGTACCCCGTGCTGTCGCGGTCCACCTCGGTGTCGTCCGGTGACCCGCCGTCACCCAGGTTGCCGGTGGCCACCCGCCACACCAGGTCGCTGATGCGCACGTCGAGCTCGATCTTGACCTCGGCCATGATCAGGGAGCGCACCAGGGCGTCGGCCAGCTCGGGCTCGCGCATGAGACCGCGCGTGGCCCTCAGCAGGACGTCGACGGCGCGGCCGGAGGGGTCGTCCGCCGTGGGCGGGCGACGGACGATGCCGCCCTCCAGGAGGTCGAGTTCCTCGGTGACCACGGCCACGACCAGGTCCATCTTGGAGGGGAAGTAGCGGTAGAGCGTGCCGAGGGCGACCCCCGCGCGTTCGGCGACCGAACGCATCTGCATGGCCTCCACGCCGCCGCGCACGGCCAGGGCCGCCGCGGTCTGGACGATGCGCCGACGGCGTTGGGTCTGACTCCGCGTCATCGTTCCGATCGGTGCCTGCACCGCCACAGGGTCTCTCCCATTCGTCATCGGTCCGCGCGTCGGCAGCGCCGGACCCCGGCTCACGAGAACACGTTATCCAACGGGCCGCCTCGACCACAGCGGCTCGAACCCATGATCCTCGCCTCATTGCCCGACGTGGCAGAGGCAATACGAGAGCTTGGCGAGAACTTTCAGGACGGCATCCAGGTCTTTGTAGAATATGTTCTATTTTGTCAGCCCGAAATACGCGGGCCGCTTCCGGCCACCGTGGGCGCGGACCCCGCGCCCCCCTTCCCTAGAATCGAACCAGATTCGGTTTCCAGTGGAGAGGTCGGGCCAGGCATGCGTGAGGTTCCCCCAGTCGAGGACCTGGGCGAGGGGTTGTGGAGCGTCCCCGTGCCGGTCCCCCACAACCCCGTCGGGTTCACCTACGTCTACGTGCTCGGCACCCCCGGCGGCCCTGTGCTCGTCGACGTCGGCTGGGACCACGACGCCTCCTGGGACGCCCTGGTCAGCGGCCTGGAACAGACGGGCCACCGGGTGGACGAGGTCCGCGGCGCCGTCCTCACCCACTTCCACGCCGACCACTCCGGGCTCACGGGCCGCCTGCGTGCGGCCTCCGACGCCTGGGTGGCCGCGCACCCCGCGGACGCCCGGGTGCTGCGCCGGCAGTCGGAGCGCACCGACGACCAGCGCGCGGCCTCCGTCGTCGAACAGATGACCCGCGCGGGCTTCCCGGAGGAGGACGTGGAGGCCTACCGCGCCTCTCCCACCGTGTTCCGTCCCCCCGCGCTCCCCGACCTCGCCCTGGACGACGGCCAACGCGTCGACGCCCCCGGGCTGGACCTGCGGGCCGTGTGGACCCCGGGCCACACTCCCGGACACCTGTGCCTGCGCCTGGCCGGACGCGAACTCCTCTTCACCGGCGACCACGTGCTCCCGCGCATCACGCCGCACGTGGGCCAGTTCCCCCTGGACTCCGCCGAGGGCGACCCCCTCGGGGACTTCCTCGCCTCCCAGGACAGGATCGGCCGTCTGCCCGGGGCCGACCACCTCCTATGTCTTCCCTCACACGAGTCCCGCTTCTCGGGGCTGCCCCGACGCGCCCGGGAGATCGTCGACCACCACGAGGAGCGCCTGGAGGGCATGACCGCGCTGCTCGGGCAGGGGCCCGCCACCCTGTGGGAGCTCACGTCACGACTGGAGTGGCGCCGACCCTGGGCGGACATGCGCCCGCTGGCACGGCACATGGCCGCCTCCGAGACCGCCGCACACCTGCGGCTCCTGGAGGAGCGCGGACGCGCCCGCCGTGAGGGCCCGACCGACCGGCCGCGCTGGGCCTGCGTCATCCCGGGCACGACGCCCCGAATATGATCCCCTGTACCCGATGCCCGGCGCCGACCTCGAGCGAACTCACGAGTAACATATGGGGGCGCACCAGCTCCGGCCAGGACCGGAGCGCACGGCGGCGACCGGGCACGCGACCCAACGAAGAGGTGGACTCTTGACCCAGTCGGGCACCAGCACGGGACCGACCCCACGGCCCTCCGGCGACCGCCCCCTGCGCGTCGCCCTCCTGTCGTACCGCAGCAAACAGCACGTCGGTGGCCAGGGGGTCTACGTCCGCCACCTCTCCCGTGAACTGGCCGCGCTCGGTCACGAGGTCACCGTCTTCTCCGGACAGCCCTACCCCGTCCTCGACGAGGGCGTCACCCTGGAGAAACTCCCCTCCCTCGACCTCTACAACGACGCCAATCCCTTCGTCGCCCCGCCGGTGCGCGAGTGGCGCGACTGGATCGACGTCCTGGAGGTCGCCACCATGTGGACCGCCGGATTCCCCGAACCCCTCACCTACTCCCTGCGCGCCAACCGCGAACTCCGACGCCGCCTCGGTGACTTCGACGTCGTCCACGACAACCAGACCCTGGGCTGGGGCCTGCTCGGCATCAGGTCCGCCGGCCTGCCCCTGGTCACCACCATCCACCACCCCATCAGCGTGGACCGCCGCATCGAGATCGAGGAGGCCCGGGGCCTCCAGAAGCTCTCCAAGCGCCGCTGGTACGGCTTCGTCAAGATGCAGGCGCGCGTGGCACGCCGCCTCGACCCGATCCTGGTTCCCTCCCAGTCCTCCGCCGACGACATCGCCCGCGAGTTCGGCGTCGACCCCGCCACCATGGAGGTCACCCCGCTCGGCGTGGACACCCGCTACTTCCACCCCCGCCCCGAGGTGGAACGCGTCCCCGGACGAATCGTGTGCACCGCGAGCGCGGACAGCCCCCTCAAGGGGGTCTCCGTGCTCCTGCGCGCCGCCGCCAAACTCGCCACCGAACGCGACGTCACGCTGCGGATCGTCAGTCGCCCCAAGCCCGGCGGCCCCACCGACCAGCTCGTCGACGAACTCGGTCTACGCGACAGGGTCGAGTTCGTCAGCGGCATCGACGACCAGCAGCTCGGCGAACTCGTCTCCAGCGCCCAGGTCGCGGTCGTCCCCTCCTTCTACGAGGGCTTCTCCCTACCCGCTGTGGAGGCCATGGCCTGCGGCACCCCCCTCGTGGCCAGCCGCGCCGGAGCCCTTCCCGAGGTCGTCGGCACCGACGGTGACGCCGGCCGCCTCATCCCCCCGGGCGACCCCGAGCTCCTGGCCGCCGAACTCGCCCCCCTGCTCGACGACGACGCCGAACGGGAGCGCATGGGCGCGGCCGCCTGGCGCCGGGTCCAGGAACGCTTCACCTGGAGGGCCGTGGCCGAACTGACCGCCCAGCGCTACGCGACCACCATCGGTCTGACCCCACGACCCACACAAGGGAGCCTCCACTGATCACCGTCGACTTCAACCTCTTCCCCGTCCGACCGGGGCACCGCGTCCTCGACCTCGGCTGCGGCGGCGGACGCCACGCCTTCGAGATCTACCGGCGCGGCGCCGACGTGGTCGCCTTCGACCAGAACGTCAGCGACCTCGCCGACGTCGAGACCATGTTCGCGGCCATGGCCCACGAGGGTGAGGCTCCCGCCTCCGCCAAGGCGGAGACCGTCAAGGGCGACGCCCTCGACATGCCCTTCGACGACGACAGCTTCGACCGGGTCGTGGCCGCGGAGATCTTCGAGCACCTGCCGCACGACACCGCCGCCATGAAGGAGCTCTACCGGGTGCTCAAGCCCGGGGGCATCGCCGCCGTGACCGTGCCCAGCTTCCTGCCCGAGCGCATCTGTTGGGCCCTCTCGGAGGAGTACCACACCAACGAGGGCGGCCACATCCGCATCTACACCCGCGCCGAACTGGAGGCCAAGCTCAAGGCCACAGGCTTCGAGATCGGCCCGCACCACCACGCGCACGCCCTGCACGCCCCGTACTGGTGGATCAAGTGCGCCGTGGGCACCGACAACAACGACCACCCGGCCGCGAAGGCCTACCACGACCTCCTGGTCTGGGACATGCTCCAGGCCCCCAAGGTCACCCGTGTGGCGGAACGGCTCCTCAACCCGGTCATCGGCAAGAGCGTGATCGTGTACGTGCGCAAGCCCGCCACGGACGTCTGATGGCCTCCCCCCTCCACCTGCCCGGGGTCCTCAGCGCCGAACAGCTGCACCGGTCCGCGGACTACCTCGCGCGCGCCCAGGAGGAAGACGGGGTGATCCCCTGGTTCCCCGGCGGCCACGCCGACGTGTGGGACCACGTGGAGTGCGCCATGGCGCTGACCGTCACCGGCGTGCTCGACCCCGGGCACGCCGAGGCGGCCCGCCGCGCCTACCTGTGGCTGGACGGCAGCCGTCACCCCGAAGGCGGTTGGTACGCCAAGTACCGCCAGGGCGCGCCCGTCACCGTCCTGCGCGAGGCCAACCACGCCGCCTACCCGGCGGTCGGCCTGCTCCACCACCTGCTGACCACCGGCGACACGGCGTTCGCCGAGCGGCTGTGGCCCGTGGCGGAGAGCGGACTGGAGTTCGTGCTGGGCCTACGCGGCGAGCACGGGGAGATCCTGTGGGCCCGGTCCGAGGACGGTTCCCCCGGCGACCACGCGCTCCTCACCGTCTGCGCGAGCGTCCACCACGCCCTGCGCTGCGGAGCCGCCCTGGGCACCCGGCTGGGCCGCGAGCGCCCGGAGTGGGTCAAGGCAGCCGACCGCCTGGCCGAACTCATCACCCACGAGGAGGGGCTGTTCTCGGACCGTTCCCGCTTCTCGATGGACTGGTTCTACCCGGTCCTCGGCGGGGTGCTGAGGGACGACGCGGCCCGGGCGCGCGTCGCGGAACGGTGGGACGCCTTCGTCGTACCCGGTCTGGGCGTGCGCTGCGTGAGCGACCAGCCGTGGGTGACCGCCGCCGAGTCCTCCGAGCTGGTCATGGCCCTGGCCGCACTGGGCGAGACCGAGCGGGGGACCCGGGTCCTGCGGGACGTCCAGCACCTGCGTGACCCCGACGACGGCGTCTACTGGACCGGCTACCAGTTCGCCGAGCAGGTGCGCTGGCCGGTGGAGCGCAGCACCTGGACCTCGGCCGCGGTCGTCCTCGCCGTGGACGCGCTCACCGGCACCACTCCCGGGTCCCGGGTCTTCCTGCACACCTGGGACTGAGGACCGGCGGGCCCGGACGGGGCCGGGTCCGCGCCCTTCGGGTGGGGCGGTGCACCCGCGTATCCCACGGGCGGGGAAGAAGCCCCCCACGTCCCGGAAGACACGAGGAGGGCCCCTCGGGGCCCTCCTTCGCGTCAGCCTTCCTCGCCCCTGCTGGGCGGGACCTCCGGTATCCCCGGTTCGACCGGATCACCCGTTCCGGGGTTGTCCGGCACGTTCGGGTCCTCCGGGATGTCCGGCTCCGGGTCGACCGGCTCCACGGGCTCCTCCGGCGCGACCGGGACGTCCGGCTCGCCGCCCTCCGGCTCCTGCGGCTCCTGGGGAGCCTGCGTGGACGGCTCGGGCGCCCAGTTCTCGGTGGTGCCACCGAACTCCGGGCTGGGGAACGAGGCCCGCTCGTAGCCCTCCATCGCGCGGGTCATGTAGGCCCTCCACATCTGCGCCGGCAACCTGCCGCCGGAGATGTCGTGCCCCGGGATGTGGAAGCTCTCGTTGTTGCCGCTGTAGACACCGACCGCCGTGGACAGCTGCGGGGTGTACCCCACGAACCAGGCCGCGACGCTGCCGTCGGTGGTACCCGTCTTGCCCGCCACGGGGTGGTCCCACAGCGCCGCACCGGTACCCGTACCCGATTTGACCACCTGCTCCAGGGCGTAGGTGACGTCCGCCGCGGTCGACGCCTCCAGGGCGCGCTGGCCCTCGATCTTCGGCCGCTCGTTGTCACCGTCCTGGTTGACGATCTCCTTGATGACGTGCGCCTGCATGTGGACGCCGCCGTTGGCGAAGGTCGCGTAGCCACTCGCCTGGTCGACCGGACGCACACTCGTGGCGCCCAGGGGCATGACCGGGACCAGCTGGTTGTCGGCGATGCTGCCGTCGGGCAGGCCCACGTCGTAGGCGGTCTGCCTGATCTCCTCGAAACCGACCTCCTGGGCCAGCTCGACGAAGCCGAGGTTGTTCGAGACCGTCGTGGCCTGGGTGAGCGTCATGATCCCGCCCGCGGCGTCACCCGCGTTCTGCACCCGCGAACCGGCGATCTGACGCGGTCCCCGGCCGTCCACCGTGGAGTTCAGGCCGTAGCCCTGCTCCAGCGCCGTCGCCAGGACGTACGGCTTGAACGCCGACCCCGCCTGGGCCGCGCCCAGGAAGGAGCTGTCGTACTGGTTCAGGTGGTAGTCGTGTCCTCCGTAGAAGGCCAGCACCTCGCCGGTCTTCGGGTCGATGGTGCTCAACCCGATGTTCACGCCCTCCGGCAGGGCCTCCGGGTCGACCATCTCCTCCACCGCCTCGTAGGCGGCGTCCATCATGTCCTTGTCGAAGGTCGTGACGATCGTGAAGCCCTGGCGGTTGACGTGGTCCTCGGTGTACCCCAGCTTCGACAGCTCGTTCATGGCCTCCTGGAGCATGTATCCCCGGTAGCCGCTGAGGTCCTCCGTGGTCTTCTCCGGCTCGGGAGCCGGGAACTCCATGGCGTCCGCCTCGGCCTGGGTGATCGCCCCGGTGGTGACCATGCCGTTGACCACGTACTGCCAGCGGTTCTCCATGTCGGGCGTGGTCTCCACGTCCGCCTGGCCGAACCGGGTCGGCTGCTGGATGGCGGCCGCCAGGAAGGCCGCCTCCTCGGCGGTGAGCTCGTCGACGTCCTTGTGGTAGTACGCCTGCGAGGCGGCCTGCACCCCGTAGGACATGCGACCGAAGTAGATGGTGTTGAGGTACTGCTCCATCACCCACTCCTTGTCCTCGCTCTGATCCACCTTGATGGAGATGATGATCTCCTGGATCTTGCGGGACACGGTCTGCTCGAAGGAGACGCCCTCGTAGTAGTTGCGCACCATCTGCTGGGTGACGGTCGAACCGCCCTGGACCTGCTCCCCCGTCACGGTGGACCACACCGCGCGCATGGTGCCGCTCAGCGAGACGCCGGGCTCGGTCCAGAACCCGCGGTCCTCCGCGGAGATGACCGCCTCGACGACATGGTCGCCGCCTTCCGTCATCTCCTCGTAGCTGATGACCTCGCGGTCGGTACCCCGGTAGGCGAACTCGGTCTCACCGTCCGCGAAGTAGAAGGTCGACCCCTGCTCGACGGCGTCGGCCTTGGCCGCGTCGGGCACCTCGACGGTCATGTAGAAGTACGTGAAGACGCCGCAGCCCAGGATGACGCCCAGGCCCGTCACCGCCAGGAAGCCCAGCAGGAGGCGGAGCCAGAGCGGCTTCTTCTTCGCCTTCTTCTTGCCCTTGCCGCTCTTGCCGCCCTTGCCGGATTCTCCGGGCGTCTCCGCGCCGCCCGGCGGCCCACCGGGACCGCTGGGGCCACCGGGGCCACTGGTGTTCCCAGGGCCCCCGGGCACACCCCCGGCCCCGGCCGCACCGGCGGCAGCGGCACCGGCGGCAGCACCGGCTCCGGCCGCACCGGCAGCAGCGGTCGGGCCGCTGACAGCGCGAGAACCGTCCGACACGACATCGGACATGCGCCGAGGTGTCGGCCACATGGCGGCCGCGGGTTCCTCGGCCGGTCTTTCCCCGGGTTCACCCGGCGCGACGGACTCCTCGGGTGGAGCTCCGGCGAACGCGGCCCCGGCCGGAGCGGGCATCGCCCGGGTCGGCTGGTCCTGTTCCTCCGTCGCGGTGGAGACCGGAGCGGTCTCCTCTGCCGGACGGGCGGAGGGCGCCTCCCCGGGCCGTTCGGCCGAGGTGACAGCGGGCGCTTCCTCTGGCTCGGCGGGGGCGACAGAGGGAGACTCTTCGGAACCGTCCTCCTCCCGTCCCGCCGTCTCCGGCACTCCGCCCGCGGGAGTCTCGACCTCAGGAAGGGGCGTCGCGTCGGTGGTGGGCTTCGCGTCGAAACCCTCCGATGCCTCGGTGGCCTCGTTTCCCTCAGGGGTCGCGGCGCCCTCGGAGCCCTGGCCGGTCTCGGAAGACGCGTCCTCGTGCGTCGAAGGGTCCTCGCCCTCATCCGGCGTGTCGGCAACGGACGCGGCCGCCACCGCCGGTTCGACCCCGTCGGGCTCGGGCTCGGTTTCGGTCACCGCCGGGGAGACCGTCGCCGACTCCTGCTCCTTCTTCACGGAGTCGTCCTCGAAACCCTGTTCGGCGAGGGTCTGCGCCACGCGGTCACGTAGGAACGTGCCGCTCGTCTTGAAAGCGATGGGTCCAGCGATGAACTCCGGTTCGGGTTGGCCGTTGGGCTCGGTACCCGACTCCGAGGTCTCCCCGTCGGACTGATTCTCACCACTGGTGGGTAGATCATCACCCTGGGGGGTCGCTTGACTGGACAGCTCCTCAGCAGAGGTGTCGTTCGTCTCCGGTGTGTTCGAATCGGGACGCTGTCCATCCGTCCCGTCACTACCGTGTGTGCTCTTGCTCAGCTCCCCGCCCCCAAGGCAAATCACGTCCGGCACCGTGCCGTCCTGGTGTTTGACGCGCGAGTGCCCCTGATCGGTTCAGTTCGATTCGGGACCGAAGCGGCATTCGGGGGAAAATCACCACCATCGCTTCGCCCTCAAAGCCACGATACCCGCACATAACCGTGTCAAGGCCGAGTCCGTAACCTCACGGTCACTTCTTACCGAAGGCTTACCCTTCGAAGACGTGTCCATGTCCGGGTGTTGGCTCACTCACATTCCCGTTCAATATTGCCATACCCGGGGGCGGTGACTGAGCGTGCGCATTATCGAACGCGAATTGGTCAGGCGACGCGCTCCAGTACACGCAGGGAACCCACCACCCGCACCTCCTTGAACTCCCCCGATTCGAGCGCGCGACAGTAGATCTCGTACGGTGGGCGACCACCGTCCTCGGGGTTGGGGAACACGTCGTGGATGACCAGCGCCCCGCCCACGGAGACGTGCGGGGACCAGCCCTCGTAGTCGTTCCTGGCCGCGACCTCGCTGTGCCCGCCGTCGATGAAGAGCATCCCGAGCCTCGTCCCCCAGAGGGCGGCGACGTCCAGGGAGGCACCCGTCACGGCGATGACGACGTCGTCCAGTCCAGCTCGGGTGATCGTGTGTCGGAAGTGCGGCAGGGTGTCGAACTTCCCGGTGACCGGGTCGATCAGCGAGCTGTCGTGGTACTCCCACCCCTCCTGGTGCTCCTCGGAACCCCGGTGGTGGTCCACGGTGACGACTCTGGCGCGCCCAGCCCCACCAGCCTCAGCGACCCGGGCCGCCGCGCCCAGGAAGATGGTCGACTTGCCGCAGTAGGTACCGATCTCCACCACGGGACCGCGATCGGCGTACTCCAGGGCCGTCTCGAAGAGCGCCAGCCCTTCGTCGGTGGGCATGAAACCGTTCGCGGCTTCGGCAGCGGCCAGCAGGTCAGCGGGCATCGTTTTCGTCATAGGACAATTCTCCCACCCCAGCCCACGCCACTCCGGTCAGGGGACCCCCGATCGAAACCGCGGGCCAGCGACGCGAGAGCGCCCGGGCGTGCGTGGAGGCGGAGTCCGTTGTGGTGGTCGTAGGCCGTGGGTTCCGGACCCGTGCACACAAAAAAGGGGCCCCGAAGGACCCCCGACAACACAACAACCCAACCACCCACACCACCATTCACAAACGCACAAACCCCAACAAAAAAAGAGAGGAAAGAGAAAGAACCCACCCAACGGCGGACACTTCCCCTTCCCTCTCCTTCAAGAAAAACCGTGGCAGCGACCTACTCTCCCACCCCATCACAGGGCAGTACCATCAGCGCAAGGAGACTTAACGACCGGGTTCGGAATGAGAC
>NZ_JBEYHA010000065.1:0-26837 GCF_040635075.1 Nocardiopsis sp. NPDC007018 | reverse complement strand
ATCGTGCAGGGCCGTCTGAAGCAGCGGTCCTTCGAGACCCGCGAGGGTGAGAAGCGGACCGTCTTCGAGATCGACGTCGAAGAGGTCGGCCCGGCCCTGCGCAGCGCCACCGCCAAGGTGACGAAGACGCAGCGCCAGGGTGGCGGCGGCTTCGGCGGCAACCAGGGCGGCGGCGGTTTCGGCGGTGGCCAGCCCCAGGGCGGACAGTCCCAGGGCGGCTACGGCAACCAGGGCGGCGGCTTCGGTGGCCAGCAGGGTGGCCGGGGCGGCGCCCCGGCCGACGACCCGTGGGCCACCAACGGCGGCGGCGGTTTCGGCGGCGGCAACAACGGAGGATTCTCCGACGAGCCCCCGTTCTAGACAGCGGCCTCCCCACGTAACACCCGACCGACCCCTCCCGGGGCCGCGTCACCTTTTTTCCTTGTCCCAGCCCATCCCCGGGAAGACCCCGGGGCTCTTGCGAAGGAGCACCACGATGGCTAAGCCGGCAGCGCGCAAGCCCAAGAAGAAGGTTTGCCTCTTCTGCCAGGAGAAGCAGTCCTACATCGACTACAAGGACACCACGCTTCTCCGTAAGTTCATCTCCGAGCGCGGCAAGATCCGTGCCCGTCGGGTGACCGGCAACTGCACGCAGCACCAGCGCGACGTCGCGACCGCGATCAAGAACGCGCGCGAGGTGGCCCTGCTGCCCTACACCAGCACCGCTCGCTAGCGGCGATATCCGAGGGAGGTCTTTGTCGTGAAGCTGATTTTGACCCACGAGGTCAACGGTCTCGGAGCCCCCGGCGACGTCGTCGAGGTGAAGAACGGTTACGGTCGCAACTACCTGCTGCCCCGAGGGTTCGCCATCCGGTGGACCCGCGGCGGTCAGAAGCAGATCGACCTGATCCAGCGCGCCCGCAAGGCGCGTGACATCCGCACCCTGGACGAGGCCCAGCAGGTCGCCGGCCGCGTCGGTGCGCTGAACGTGCGCCTCAAGCAGCGCGCCGGTCAGGGTGGTCGTCTGTTCGGTTCGGTCACGCCCGCGGACATCGTCGAGGCCGTCAAGGCCACCGGCGGTCCCGAGCTGGACAAGCGCCGGATCGAGATCAAGAACCCGATCAAGTCCGTCGGTGCCCACAAGGTCCAGGTCCGCCTGCACCCCGAGGTCGCCGCGACGATCAAGCTGGACATCGTCGGCGCCTAGTACACGCTGACCGTTCGGTCTCCGGACCCCGTCCCTCCTCGGAGGGGCGGGGTTCTTCCTGTCCCAGGAACACGCCGAGGGGACGATAAGCACCCTTTGGTCACTCTTTGTAATCTAGCGTGTTCTCTGTGTCGCGTCGCGTTCAGCGACGCTCCGCACGGAGAGGACAGCATACCGATGGCCGTTGAGAGACGACCCGAGACCGACCACCCCTTCGCGGTGGACCGCAGGACCGCACTCCGAGGGGCCGCCCTGACCGCGGGCGGAGTCCTCCTGGGCGGGGCGCTCGGCGTGTCGGCGGCGGGCCAGGCCTCCGCCGCCGCGACACCCAAGGTCTACACCCGGGCCGACTGGAAGGCCCGCGCCCCCAAAAGCAGTATCGAGGTGCTCTCGAAGGGGCCGACCCACATCGTCGTGCACCACACCGCCACCTCCAACGTGTCCGACACCTCCACCACACACGCCGCCGCGCTCTCCCGTTCCATCCAGCGCTACCACATGGACAACAACGGCTGGAGCGACACCGGACAGCAGCTCACCATCAGCCGGGGCGGCCACATCATGGAGGGCCGGGACAAGTCGCTCCAGGCCATCCGCGACGGACGGCACGTGGTGGGCGCCCACACCGCCAACCACAACTCGCACACCATCGGTATCGAGAACGAGGGAACCTACTCCTCGGCCACCCCGCCCGGCGCGCTCATGTCATCACTGGTCGACACCTGCGCCTGGCTCTGCCTCGTGTACCGGCTCGACCCGCAGAAGGCCATCGTCGGCCACCGCGACTACAACGCCACCGCCTGCCCCGGCGACAAGCTGTACTCGATGCTGCCCCAACTCCGCAACGACGTGGGCAGCAGGCTCCGTGAACAGCTCAGCCACCTGAGCAGGCACACCGGGCGGGAACTCACCCTGGAACAGCTGCCCAGCTACCCCGGGGTCCCCAGCTCCGAGCGGGTCGCGACGTTCTACCACGGGCCCACCGTCGGCGACCTCGACACCGGTTTCTAGCGGCCCGCGCCCCACCGCCCCTGCCAGGAGTGGCAGGGGCGGTTTCGTTGGGGTCCGAGCTTCGCCCCGGCCCGGGTCAGGGGCGGGTGGCGCCGGTGACGAGCCAGGCCCCGCCCCGGGCGCGCAGACCCAGGGTGACGGCGCGGGCGAGAATCCACACCGCGAAGGCGATCCACAGACCCACCAGCCCTCCGGTCTCCGTGCTGGCGAGACCGGGCACGACCAGCGCGAACGGCAGGAAGGCCAGCATCGTCCACAGAGAGGCCCAGGCCAGGTAGCGCTGGTCCCCGGCGCCCATGAGGACCCCGTCCAGCACCATCGTCACCCCGCTGAGGGGCTGCATGAGCGCGACGACCACCAGCGACGCCATGATGAGCGCGGCCACGTTCGGGTCCGAGGTGAAGGGGACGTGCGCCCACGGCAGCACCAGGAACACCACGACCGTGAACGCCAGCCCGGACATCACCCCCCACTCCACCATCCGGCGGGTGGCGTCGCGGGTGCCGCGCACGTCACCGGCGCCCAGATAGCGCCCCACGATGGACTGCCCGGCGATCGCGATGGCGTCCATCGCGAACACCAGCAGGGCCCAGATGTTGTAGCTGACCTGGTGCGCGGCGATGGACTCGTCCCCGAGCCTGGCCGCGACGGCGGTGGTCACCAGCGCGACCACACGCATGGACACGCTGCGCAGGAACAGCGCGAACCCCGCCGAGGCCGAGGCGCGCAGGCCGGCGACCGAGGGCACGAGCGAGACGCCCTCGCGTCGGGCGGACCGCGCGATGGTGGCCACGTACCAGAACGCCCCGGCTCCCTGGGCGATCACCGTGGACCAGGCGGAACCGGCGATCCCCCAGTCGAACACGAACACGAAGGTCGCGCACAGCACGGCGTTGCCCACGTAGGAGGCGACCGCGACCACCAGCGGTGTGCGGGCGTCCTGGAGACCGCGCAGGACCCCGGTACCGGCCATGATGACGAGCAGGAACGGGGTGCTCAGCAGGCTGATCCGCAGGTAGGTCAGGGCGTAGGGGGCGACCTCGGGCGAGGCGCCCAGCACGTCGATCATCCACGGCCCCAGCGGCCAACCGATACCGATGGCGGCGATCCCCAGGAGGATCGCGAGCCAGAGCCCGTCCACCCCGTCCCGTACGCCGCCGGGGATGTCGCCGGCGCCGAACTTGCGGGCCACCGCCGCCGTGGTCCCGTAGGCGAGGAAGATGCACACCGCCGCGAGTGTCAGCAGAACCTGTCCGGCCACCCCGAGCCCGCCCAGCGCCTGGGTACCCAGACTGCCGACGATCGCGGCGTCGGTGAGCAGGAAGAGCGGCTCGGCGATGAGCGCGAAGAACGTGGGTATCGCGAGGGCGAAGATCTCGCGATCGTGGCGGTGCCGGAAGGGGGCCGCCGAGAGGAGTTGTGCCATGACGGAGCCACAGTACCGGACAGGCGTTCGACGGCATCTGTGGCGTCGGGCACCGAAGGTGGCCAAGCCTGTGGATAACCTGTGGAAAGCCACCCTGTGAGACATCTTGCACCTCTTGGCTACGAACCGTGTTTTCCCAGTTCAAGGGGGCCGTCGCGGGTGGGGTCCACAGTTATCCACAGGTGATGTGTATAACCTCTGTGCACCATGCCCCACAGGGCGCGGCTCGTGGTGGTAGAGGGTTGTCCACAGGCGCGCCGAGCGGCGTCTTCGCCACCCCGGATGGGGCATCCTGGAAGAGTCGGCCCGATCCGGGTCGGCGCACGCGGCCGGTGTGGGGGAGAAGTTCGTGAGTGTCGCTGAGCAACCACCTGAAGAGGGCGGATACGAGCGCACCCCACCCCACGACATCCAGGCCGAACAGAGTGTCCTGGGCGGCATGCTGCTCTCGAAGGACGCCATCACCCAGGTCGTCGAGATCATCCGCTCCGCGGACTTCTACCGCCCCGCGCACCAGATCATCTACGACAGCGTGGTGGACCTCTTCTCACGGGGCGAGCCGGTCGACGCCATCTCCGTCAACGCCGAACTGACCAAGCGCGGCGAGGCCACCCGGGTCGGCGGCGCCCCCTACCTGCACACGCTCACCGAAGCGATCCCCACCGCCGCCAACGCGGGCTACTACGCCAAGATCGTCTCCGACCGCGCGGTCCTGCGCCGCCTGGTCGAGGTCGGCACCCGCATCGCGCAGATCGGCTACGCGGGCGACGGCGAGGTGGACGACCTCGTCGACCACGCCCAGGCCGAGATCTACAAGGTCGCGGAGAAGCGCACCGGCGAGGACTACGTGGTCCTCGGCGACATCATGCCGGGCGCCCTCGACGAGATCGAGGCGATCGGCGCCAACGACGGCAGCATGACCGGCGTTCCCACGGGGTTCGCCGACTTCGACGCCCTCACCAACGGCCTCCACCCCGGTCAGATGGTGATCATCGCCGCCCGTCCGGCCGTGGGCAAATCCACCCTGGCCTTGGATTTCGCCCGTGCGGCGTCCATCAAGCACGACATGGCGTCGGTCTTCTTCAGCCTGGAGATGGGGCGCAACGAGATCGTCATGCGTCTGCTCTCCGCCGAGGCGCGGGTACCGCTGCACACCATGCGGTCGGGTCTGATGACCGACGACGACTGGGCCCGGCTGGCCAGACGCATGGGCGAGGTGGCGAGCGCACCGCTGTTCATCGACGACTCGCCCAACATGTCGATGATGGAGATCCGGGCCAAGTGCCGCCGTCTCAAGCAGCAGCACGACCTCAAGCTGGTGATCGTCGACTACCTCCAGCTGATGAGCTCGCCCGGCCGGGTGGAGAGCCGCCAGCAGGAGGTCTCCGAGATGTCGCGTTCGCTCAAGCTCCTCGCCAAGGAGCTGGAGGTGCCCGTGGTGGCGCTGTCCCAGCTGAACCGTGGCCCGGAGCAGCGGACCGACAAGCGCCCGCAGGTCTCCGACCTGCGTGAATCGGGATCGATCGAGCAGGACGCGGACATGGTGATCCTGCTCTACCGCGAGGACGTGCACGACAAGGAGTCCCCGCGAGCGGGCGAGGCCGACATCATCGTGGCCAAGCACCGTAACGGCCCCACGGCCGACGTGACCGTCGCCTTCCAGGGCCACTACAGCCGCTTCGTCGACATGGCCCCGGGCTGACGGATCGACCTGTCGACGTGTCACCGTGTCGACGTGTCGACGGGCCGGAGCCCTCGCCTGGAGCGGGCCCCGACCCGTCGCCGGGGTTCACCACCACCAGGGCGGTGTCGCGCACGAGGCGGCCCAGGTGGGTCGAGGACGTGCCGTCGAGCGTGCGGTCAGCCTATGGGTGGTGTCCGGGCGGGACGGGGGCCGGGTGTCGGCGGGGATGTGTACGGGGCGTGACCTTGGGCGGCTGGAGGGGCCGCTTCGGTCACGCCCCGTTGTATCGGTCAATCCATTAGTCGACTTATGTGCTAGCCGTAATGTCGACAAAGAGATACGTCGACATCACGCTGTGGAGTCGCTGGTCAGGCCCCCTGAGCGGAGCTCCAGTCGACGGCCTGAGAACCGCTCGCGTGCCCTCCGGTCGTGCGTCACCAACAGCAGCGCGCCGGTGTACCGGGACAGTGCCTCCTCCAGCTCCTCGACGAGGCCGGGGGAGAGGTGGTTGGTCGGCTCGTCCAGCAACAACAGGTCGTGGGAGCCGGAGGTCAGCCGGGCCACCTCGATCCGGCGGCGCTGACCCGCCGACAGCGTGGCCACCGGCCGGTCGAGGTCGGCGACCCGGAACAGACCGAGCGAGGCGAGTTCCTCCCGGTGCTCCTCCATGTGTCCGCCGAGCCCGGCCGCGTAGGCCTGGAGCACGGTGCGCCCGGCGGGCACCGGGGCGTCCTCCTGTCGCAGTACTCCGATGCTCGGGGGCAGCGACACCCGACCGGAGTCGGGTACCAGTTCCCCGGAGAGCACCCGGACCAGGGTGGTCTTGCCCGCGCCGTTCGGTCCGGTGAGCAGGGTCCGCTCGCCGGGAGCCAGGGCCAGGGCCCGCACCTCCAGGCGGTGGTCGACTCTGACCCCCTCCAGCTCCGCGACCGGGGCGGTCGCGGGACCGGCGTCCGGTCCGGTGAACTCCGCGCTCATCCGCAGCGGGACCGGTGGCGGGGCCACCGGGTTCGCGGTGAGCCTGGCGGTCCTCTCCTTGGCGTTGCGAACCCGCCCCATGGAGCCGTGCGCCGCACCGCGCAGGCGGAACGCGCCGTGGCCGAAGGCCGCCTTGTCCATCTTGCGCGGGATCGCGCGCAGCGCGGCGACACCGTTGGCGGCCAGCCTCCGCTGGCGGGCCAGGTCGTGCCGCCACTCCTCGTACTCGCGGGCCCGGCGGGCCCGCGCCGCGGCCCTGGCCACGAGGAACCCCTCGTAGCCGTCGCCGTGGCGACGTACCCCGCGGGAGTCCGCGTCCACCTCCAGGACCGTGTTCGTCACCCCGGCCAGGAAGGCCCGGTCGTGGGTCACGGCGACGACGGTGCCCCGGTGCGACCTGAGCCGCTGCTCCAGCCAGGCGACGGCGTGGTCATCGAGGTCGTTGGTGGGCTCGTCGAGCAGGAGGAGTTCGGGAGAGGCGGCCAGGGTCGCGGCCAGGACCAGCCGCGAACGCTCCCCGCCGGACATCGTGCTCAGGGGGCGGTCGCGCTCCAGCCCGGGCAGGCCGAGGGCGTGCAGTCCGATCTCCACGCGGGCGTCGGCGTCGTACCCGCCGTTCGCCTCGTACTCGACGAGGAGGTCGCCGTAGGCGTCCAGGTCAGCTGGTTCGGCGCGGCCGAGACGGGCCTCCGCCGTTCGCAGACTCCTCTCCAGGGCGCGCAGGTCCCGCAGGGCGTCGTCGATCGCGTCGGCGACGGTGCCGAGCGGGACCCCTCCGGAGACCCCTTCCAGGGTCTGGGGCAGGTATCCCACCCCGCCCGGGGCCCGGACGGTGAGCTCCCCGTTGTCGGGTGCCTCCAGCCCGGCGAGGAGACGGAGGAGTGTGCTCTTGCCCGAGCCGTTGTCGCCGATCACGCCCACACGTTCTCCGGGAGCGACGGTGAGGCTGACGCTGTCGAGGACGGTGTGGTCGCCGTAGCGCTTGCCGACCTCGCTCAGGGCGAGCTGGGATCGGTGTCGGATGTCTGTTCGGAGCATGCGGGCCCCCGTTCTGCGTGGTTCCGGCGGTTCTGGGTGCCACGGAGCGCAGGGAGAGCCAGGGGGTTTCGGTCCAGTGCACATGGGTGCATCAAGGGACCAGAACCAACAAGAAAGAGGCTGCCCGTGCGCGACCGCGGTGTCATGACGCCAACGGAGTGGCCCGGGCCGGTGTGCGGCGGGGCGTGTGCTCGGAACGCCGGCGTCCAGCGCGGGTCACAGGTGGATGTACAGCCTCATGAGCAAGACGGTACGTCTCGTTGTCGAGGCCGTCAAGCCTGTGGTGTGAGACACGGATCACCGCAGTGGGGCGACGCTGGCGCTAAATAGAGACGTCCACATTTAGATTTATGGTCTTGCCGATTTGTCGACATAGCGATGAGGGGGTTGCGGAGCGTGAGTACTCGCGGCTCGTCGACGGTCCCTGCGGCCCCTGGAGCGTCCTGCCCGCGCGGCCCCGGTCAGACACGGCGAAGGGCCGCCACGGCGAAGGGCCGCCCGCGTCGTGCGGGCGGCCCTTCGTGGAAGGTTGTCGGCGTCGCGGCCTAGAGCCAGCGTGCCTCGGGCCGGGTGCGGCCGTTGTCGTCGGTGACCAGGACCCAGTGCATGATCGGGTGCTCCGAAGTGGTCGTGTCGGCGTCATCCTGGTCCGCGCGGGGGCGCGGGACCAGTGCGGGCTCGGGAGCCAGGCCGGAGAGGCGGCGGCTCGCCGAGGCGGATCGGGTACGCCGAGAAGGGGTCGCGGAGCGAGAGAGGTGCGGCCCGTGTTCGGTCCTGCGTGCCATGAAGCCCTCCTCGTTTCCTTAGCAGATGACCCAAGTTAACCCTATGTTCACCTTCGAGTCAATTTCCTTCTCCGGTGTCGGGCTCGCGGCGCAGGTCCCGCGCCCTGGTTCAGGCCCCAAAGTGAACGGAAGGTGAACGAACCGGTAACCCGGTGCTACCCGGTCCGGGCCCGGTTCACTCGGCGGGCGCCGGACGCGAAGAAGCACCCGCCGTCGTGGCGGGTGCTCCGTGAACGTCCGTGGTCGGGTGCCGTTCCGCTACTCCTTGAAGATCAGCCCGACGACCTCGAGGTAGAGCTGCTCCGGGTACGGGATGAAGGCGATCTTGCTGAGCGCCTGGTCCTGACCGGCCGACTCCATCACGAAGGTGCCGTATCCGAGGAACCGTCCGAGCAGGGTGCGCTCGAACCGCATGTCGGTGACCTTTCCCAGCGGCATCATGTTCACCTGCCGGGTGATCAGCCCCGTGGTCAGCAGCAGCCGCGCCGACGTGATCACGAAGTAGTCCACGGACCACTCGGCGACCCGCCAGACGAACCACACCAGCACCAGAAGCCAGAGCCACCACACGAGGGCCAGGGTCGCGGCGCTGTTGGCGCCGATCGTCCTGCTCAGGATCGCCGCGAACACCAGGGCCACCAGAACCGCCCCCACCGGTCCGATGAGGACAGCGGGGTGCCGACGGATGGTCACGACGTCCTGCTCGTGGGGCAGGAGATAGCGGTTCACCGATGCCGGAGCCGCGTTGCTTGAGGCTACGAGCTTCATGAAACCCGACCCGTCCCCGCCTACGACAGCAGCGTGTTGACGAACCGGGACATCGACTCAGCGCCGCCCACCAGGAGATCCAGTCCGCTCTGGATCACTCCGGCCGCGCTTTCCGGTTGCGTGAGCAGATAAAACGCCACGAAACCGATGAGCGCGTAACCGCCCCATTTCTTCAACTTCGCCACGACTGACTCCCCTTGGAATCCACCTGACCCACCAACCCAGCTGCGATTGTCGCATCGAGCATCTTGCCCGTAAAGCCTGGAGCGCACTCTCGGCGTGGCGGTATGTCGGACCTTCACCCCTTGCGGGCTGTGTCCGGTTTCGGTGGTGTTGGTAACCGGGTGACGGGTGGTCCGGAAAGAGTTTCCGTTCGGGCGCAGGTCAGGGCGGTGGAATCGGGCTCGCGGTGGCCCGTCCGGTGCCCTGGATCGGGCATGACGGCCCGAGGCCGGGTTTCGGAGGGCACGGGCCGGGAGCTCGGCGCGGCCCGCGAGAGGCCCTGTTCTTCGCTATCCGAAGAGGGCGCAAGTGTGGGCCCGAAACCGGTAAGGGAGTGCCTTGGGTGTCTAGCGCTGTTCCGCGAAGGCCAGAGCGAGGACCTGGAGGTGCTGTCTGGCGATCCGCTCCACGAGGTCGGGGGTGGCCCGGCCGGTCACGTCCTGGGCGCCGTGTCTGGCCGCGTCGACGCACCGCGAGACGGTGGAGGAGTGGTGCACGTCGGAGAACTCCGACGACAGGCGGTTCACGACGGGACCGAAGCGCGGGTCGCGGGCGGCCTGGGCGGTCGAGGGGGAGGTGTTCTCGGGCATCTCACTCCTTGGGGCTGCGGGGGCGGAACAGCACGGCGCGTGTGCGGTCGGGGGCTTTGTGTAGCCACTGGAGGGTTGCCGGAACGCCGCGCCGGAAAGGCGACGGAGTTCGGATATCAGTGGGCTGGGCCCCTTTGGGGTGTTTCGGTCCTGCGAGTGCGCCCAGTTACGGGCCGTCAGGAACCATGATCACTCTCCTCTGTTACGTTCCCATCTCGAAACGAATTCGGCTAATGCAGCGCCGCCTCGTTCGGTCGCCGGTCCTGGCGGCGTCCACCTGGGGTGACCCACCCGGTTCCGTGTGCACGAAGGGACCAATGCCCGATTTTCGGACGTTCATTCACCCCGGCCGAAAAAGAACCGAAAAAGCGCCCGACCGGTGATCCGGTCGGGCGCTCGTGACGCGTGTTGCGGAGTGCGGCTCAGGAACAGCCGTACAGGCGGTCGCCCGCGTCGCCCAGCCCCGGCAGGATGAAGCCGTTCTCGTTCAGGCGCTCGTCCACCGCCGCCGTCACCACACGCAGCGTGGCGCCGTGGTCGTCGGGCAGGGTTTCGGCCAGCTTCTGCTCCACGGCGACCAGACCCTCGGGGGCCACCAGCAGGCAGATCGCCGTGATGTGGTCCGCGCCCCGGTCCACGAGCAGCTTGAGCGCCGCGGCCAGGGTCCCGCCGGTGGCCAGCATCGGGTCCAGCACGTAGCACTGGCGGCCCGACAGGTCCTGCGGGAGCCGGTCGGCGTAGGTCGCGGGCTGGAGGGTCTCCTCGTCGCGCGCCATCCCGAGGAAGCCGACCTCGGCCGTCGGGAGCAGGCGGGTCATGCCGTCGAGCATGCCGAGCCCCGCGCGCAGGATCGGGACGACCAGGGGGGTGGGGCGCGACAGCTGGGTGCCGGTGGTCTCCACGAGCGGCGTCTCGATGGTGACCTCCGTCACCCGGACGTCCCGCGTCGCTTCGTAGGCGAGCAGGGTGACCAGCTCGTCCGTCAGCCGCCGGAAGGTCGGCGAGTCGGTCCGCACGTCGCGCAGGGTGGTCAGCTTGTGCGCGACCAAGGGGTGGTCGACGACCAGGGTTTCCAAAGCGTTCTCCGGGTGAGCTGGGATAACGGGACGGTGGATGGGGAGAGGGGCCAGCCCGAGTCTAACCGCGCGTATCACCCGAACCAGGGCTCCCCGCGGCCACCGCGCCCCCACGGGCGCCGCTTCGGCGGCGTCGACTGGGAAACGGGAGCGCACGGGTTCGGTCACGGGGGCGCGGGAGACCCGTGTCTCGTGAGAGCGTTAGGGCGTTCCACGGCGAACGAGGGTCTACGGCGAAGTGAGGGTGATCGTTACCATGGCACTCGCACGGGCGGGCCGGGCGCCACTCGTCCGCACCGAAACACCGTCCGGGTTGGGGTGACGATGACAGTGCTCGATCATGGTGACGACGACTCGGGTGACTTCGCGGCCGTCGCGTACAGGGAAGAGGAGTACTGGGACGTCGACCTCCTCCCCGTCGCGCTGACACACGATCTCAAGGGGCTCATCCACGCCCTGCGCCAGCAGCCGAGCATCAGCGGCTCCCTGGGGCTGGTGTCGGTCGGCGACGACTTCTTCATCATCGTCCGGGTGTACGGCGAGGAGGTCTCCCTCTTCCTGTCGGACGTGACCGCCTCGGTCGACTGGCAGGTCGCGCGGGACGCCCTGGACTACCTGGACATCGACCTCCCCGAGGACGACGACCTCGACCAGGTCCTGCCCGCGGGCGACCTGTCCGTGGTCGCCGACCTGGGTCTGGACGAGATGGAGCTGGGCGCCCTCGCGGGCGATCTGGACCTGTACCCGGACGAGGTGCTCGCGAGCGTCTCCGAACGGCTGGGATTCGCGCAGGCCTTTCAGCGTGTCCTCGACGGTATGGGGTAGGGCACGCCTGGAAGACGACCAGGGTAGAGATCAGGGGGGCACGCGGTGTCGACCTTCGCAGCGGTCTTCTCTCCGAACGGCGGGACGTGGCGGGGAACCGAGGTCGATCTCGGTGACGTCGGGGCCATCGACGACGTCACCGACCTCATGCTGGACCTCGCCACGGACTGGGGCAGTGACCTGACCCTCCTGTTCGTGGACGCGGACGACGAGTGGCTCGCGGTCGTCCGGATGGACGAGTCGGGCCCGGACCCGAGGGTGTACCTCTCGGACGGGAGGGTGGTGCACGACCACCCGCTGGCCGGTGTGCTGTCCGAGGCCGGAGGACTGGGCGCCTCGCTGCCAGAGGAGAGCGCGGGCTCGCGTCCCGACCCCCGGCCGGTCGGCGACGGGCACATCCTCTCCGACCTCGGTGTGACCGAGGACGAGCTCGCCGAACTGTCCGTGGGCGGCGGTGTGCTGCCCGGCGACATGATCGCGGTGGTCGCCGAACGCTCCGGCTTCGTCGACCTCCTCGACACGATGCGGTTGTGACCGGGTGAGCGGTCTGCCCGCACTCGACCGGGGCGCGGTCGACGAGGCGATGCTCGCCGCCCTGGCCGAGGCGGAACGGGCTCTGGCCACCGGCGACGTTCCGGTCGGGGCCGTGGTGCTGGGCCCGGACGGGGCCGTCCTCGGGCGGGGCCGCAACGAGCGCGAGGCCACCGGGGACCCCACCGGTCACGCCGAGGTGCTCGCGCTGCGCGCGGCGGCCGAGGCGCGCGGCGAGTGGCGCCTCTCGGGCTGCACCCTGGTGGTCACCCTGGAGCCGTGCGTGATGTGCGCGGGGGCCACGGTGCTCTCCCGGGTGGACCGGTTGGTGTACGGCGCGCGCGACGCCAAGGCGGGTGCGGTCGGGTCGATGTGGGACCTGGTCAGGGACCCCCGGCAGAACCACCGCCCCGAAGTCGTTCCACCCGATCTGATCAGCGAGGACATCGCCGACCGGTGCTCGGAACTGCTCGTCGGGTTTTTCGCACGGCGCCGCGTCCGGTAGAGTACCTCTCGGTGGATTCGCCTAGTGGCCGATGGCGCCCGCCTCGAAAGCGGGTAAGGGGCAACCCTTCGAGGGTTCAAATCCCTCATCCACCGCCACCAGCCGCCCCCGGCACAGCCGGGGGCGGCTTTTTGGTGTGCCCGGGGGAGTGTGCCCGGCGGGTGCCCACGCGCCCGGGAGGGTCCGGCGGGCCGTGCCGCGAAACCGTGCCGAGTCTTTCCCCGCACGCTACGGCCCTTTGTCGAAGTCGCGTGTCCACTGGAGGAAAGGACCGACACCGACCGGAGGAGGCCGTCCCGTGGGCCGCCAGATGTTCCTCAACCTGCCCGTGAAGGACCTGGACCGTTCCGTGGACTTCTTCACGCGGCTGGGATTCACGTTCGACCCGCACTTCACCGACGAGAAGGCCACGCGCATGATCGTCGGCCCCGAGGTCTCGGTGATGCTCCTGGTGGAGGAGTTCTTCGCGACCTTCACCCTCACACCCGTCGCCGACGCCTCGGCCTCGACCGAGGTGATCGTGGCCGTCTCGGCGGAGGACCGCGAGGACGTCGACCGGTTGGTCGACACCGCCCTGGCGCACGGCGCGGGCCGGGCGCGCGACACCGAGGACCACGGGTTCATGTACGGCCGGAGCTTCGTGGACCCCGACGGCCATCTGTGGGAGGTCGTCTGGATGTCCGCCGAGGCGGCGGCGCAGGGCCCGCCTTAGGGTGTGGTCGGGGGAGACGCCCCCGGGGCGGCCGCCCCGGGGGCCGGAGCCGGACCCGCCAGGTCGGCCAGCGCCCCCTCCAGCCAGTTCACCCAGAAGCGCTCCAGATCGATCCCGCCCTGGAGCACCAGGGCCTGCACACGGTCCCGCTCGGTCCCGTGCCCCCGTTCGGCGTCGCGCCGCTGGAACTCCCGGTACTCCGCCAGCCGGGCGGAGTGCAGCTCGCGGTGGCGCCGCAGCTCCTCGACCAGGTCGTCGCCCACCCCCACGACCCCCGCAGCCCGCAGGCGCAGCATCAGGGGATCGCGGAGGGCCCGCGGCTCCTCCCGTTCGCCGACCCAGCGCCCCAGTTCCTCCCGGCCCGGGACCAGCACCTCGTACTCCTTGCGCCGGCCCCGGGTGGGCGAGTCGGTCGGCAGCGCCCGGATGAACCCCGCCTTCTCCAGCTTGCCCAGCTCCCGGTAGATCTGCTGGTGGGTGGCGGACCAGAAGTACCCGATGGAGCGGTCGAAGCGCCGGGTGAGCTCCAGTCCGGAGGAGGGTTTCTCCAGCAGGGCGGTCAGGATCGCGTGGGGCAGGGACATGAGCGCATTCTAGGTAGGGGTGGTCACAGGGCGGCGGCCAGCTCGGTGCCCTGCTTGATCGCGCGCTTGGCGTCCAGTTCGGCGGCCACGTCGGCGCCGCCGATCACGTGTACGCGGCGGCCGGAGGCGGTGAGCTCGTCGGCCAGGTCGCGGCGCGGTTCCTGGCCCGTGCACAGCACCACGGTGTCGACGGCGAGCACGCGCTCCTCGCCGTCCACGGTCAGGTGTAGGCCCTCGTCGTCGATCCGCCGGTACTCGGCGCCCGCGACCATCTCCACGCCCCGGTGGCGCAGCTCCAGCCGGTGAATCCAGCCGGTGGTCTTGCCGAGCCCCTTGCCGACCTTGGAGGCCTTGCGCTGGAGAAGGTGCACGGTGCGGGGCGGGGCGCTCCGCTCGGGCGCGCCCAGACCGCCGCGCTCCCGGTACTCGGTGTCCACGCCCCACTGGCGGAAGAACGCCCCTGGGTCCTGGCTGGTGCCCTCGCCGCCGTCGGTGAGGAACTCGGCCACGTCGAAGCCGATCCCGCCCGCGCCGATGACAGCGACCCGCGCGCCGACCTCCGCGCCGCCGCGCAGCACGTCCACGTAGCTCACCACGCTGGGGTGGTCCACGCCGGGGATGTCCGGGGTGCGCGGGGTGACGCCGGTGGCGACGACGACCTCGTCGTAGCCGTCGAGGTCGGCGGCGGTCACCGTGGTGTTCAGGCGCACGTCCACGCCGTGTCTGTCGAGCTGGACCCGGAAGTAGCGCAGGGTCTCGTCGAACTCCTCCTTGCCGGGCACGCGGCGGGCCATGTTGAGCTGTCCGCCGATCTCGGCGGCGGAGTCGAAGAGGGTGACGGTGTGGCCGACCTCGGCGGCGGAGACCGAGAAGGCGAGACCGGCGGGACCGGCGCCGATCACGGCCACGTTCCTGCGGGTCTTCGTGGGGGAGAGGACCAGCTCGGTCTCGTGGCAGGCGCGCGGGTTGACCAGGCACGACGTCACCTTGAGGCTGAAGGTGTGGTCCAGGCAGGCCTGGTTGCAGCCGATGCAGGTGTTGATCTCGTCGGCGCGGCCCGCCTCGGCCTTGGCGACGAAGTCGGCGTCGGCGAGCATCGGCCGGGCGAGGGAGACCATGTCGGCCCGGCCCTCGGCGATGATGCGCTCGGCGATCTCGGGGGTGTTGATGCGGTTGACCGCCACCAGGGGCACGGTCAGTTCCTTCTTGAGGCGCTGGGTGATCCAGGTGTAGGCGCCGCGCGGCACGGAGGTGGCGATGGTGGGGACGCGCGCCTCGTGCCATCCGATGCCGGTGTTGATGATGTCGGCTCCGGCCGTCTCGATCCGCTTGCCCAGCTCGACGACCTCGTCGTAGGTGGAGCCGTCGGGCACGAGGTCGAGCATGGAGAGCCGGTAGACGAGGACGAACTCCCCGCCCACGCGTTCGCGGACGCGGCGGACGATCTCCAGGGGGAGGCGGACGCGGTTGTCGAAGGAGCCGCCCCAGCGGTCGTCGCGCTTGTTGGTGGCGGGCGCGACGAACTGGTTGATGAGGTAGCCCTCGGAGCCCATGATCTCGACGCCGTCGTACCCGGCGCGCTGGGCGAGCTCCGCGCAGCGGGCGAAGTCCTCGATGGTGCGCTCGATCTCGTCCTCGGTGAGGGCGTGCGGCACGAAGGGGCTGATGGGGGCCTGGAGGGCGCTCGCGGAGACGGAGTCCTCGCTGAAGGCGTAGCGGCCGGTGTGCAGGATCTGCATGGCGATCCGTCCGCCCTCGCGGTGCACGGCATCGGTGACGACGCGGTGCTGGGCGACCTCGGCGTCGTCGGTGAGCTTGGCGCTGCCGGTGAAGGTGGCGCCCTCGGGGTTGGGGGCGATGCCGCCCGTGACGATGAGGCCGACGCCGCCGCGCGCGCGTTCGGCGTAGAAGGCGGCCATCCTCTCGAACCCGCCCGGGACCTCCTCCAGGCCGACGTGCATGGAGCCCATGATCACGCGGTTCCTCAGGGTGGTGAAGCCCAGGTCCAGGGGTTCCAGAAGGTGGGGGTACTCGCTCATGACCTCTCCTCGCGGGATGCCTCGGGGGCGGTGTCCTGCCGCCCGCCCCCATTATGCAACAAGTTGCACAATGGGTCGCGGGGCGCCCCGGGGCCGACCGGGGACCTCCTCAGACCTGCACTGGAAGCGGAACGGGGCGCTTGGCCGTACGGCCGTCCCCGGAGGAGCGGCCCCGGATGCGGCGCACCACCCACGGGCCGAGGAACGACCCCAGCCACACCGCCTCCGACGCCGCCGACCGGAACACACCGGGGGCGGGGCGCTCCGGCAGCGGGTCGGCCCACGTCTGGTCGCTGCCCGGGATACCCAGAGCGTGCGCCACCGCCCCGGCGATCCGCCGGTGGCCCTCCGGAGAGCAGTGCAGCCGGTCGGCGCCCCACAGGCGCCGGTCCGCCGCCACCGCGTGGGCGGCGGTGTCGGCCACCGCGACCCCGTGCCGCCCCGCAGCCTCCCGGACCCGCTCGTTGAAGTCGAGCACGCGCGGCACCAACGGCCGCGCCCACGGGACGATGCGCGCGATGTCGGGAAAGGTCAGCGTGGCCACCCGGGCGCCGACGCCGGTGAGCTCGGCGAACATCACCTCCAGATGGCCCACCACCGCACCCGCGTCGTAGCCGGGGCGCAGGAGGTCGTTGACCCCCGCGAAGACCGTCGCCACGTCCGGACGCAGCTCCAGGGCGTCCTTGAGCTGCCCCTCGCGCACCTGCCCGGCCAGGCGGCCCCGCACCGCGAGGTTGGCGTAGTCCACCCGCGCCCCCGTCGCCGCCAGGTGCTCCGCGAACCGGTCCGCCCACCCCCGGTACCCCGACCCCTCGTCGCCGTCCCCGATCCCCTCGGTCTGACTGTCCCCGAGGGCGACGTACCGCAGATTCCCGTCCAACCTCATGTCCCGCACCTTTCCCTGATACTGGCCAATACTCAAAAAGACGACTAATCACCTTGTTCACCACCCAGGCGCGGATCAACCTCCCGAACCGGTCCCGATTCGGCATGGACGGGGCCACGAGCGTGGCGGTCAGGCACAGACCGCCGGGCCGCTCCTAGCGTGGTCCGGGGGCGACACGTCCGGCCCCCGCCCGCGCCGTGCCCCGGGAGGGTCCGCCATGAGCAGGAACACCGTCGCCGAACAGCTCGTCCGCACCCTGGTCGCGGCGGGAGTGACCCGGATCTACGGGGTCGTGGGCGACAGCCTCAACCCCGTGGTCGACGCCGTCCACACCACCGACGGCATCGAGTGGGTGCACGTCCGCAACGAGGAGACCGCCGCCTTCGCCGCCGCGGCCCAGGCCCAGATCGACGGCGGGCTGGCCGTCTGCGCGGGGTCGTGCGGGCCCGGCAACACCCACCTCGTCCAGGGGCTCTACGACGCCCAGCGCAGCGGAGCCCCCGTGCTCGCGCTGGCCTCCCACATCCCGTCCCGCCAGATCGGTACCGGCTTCTTCCAGGAGACCCACCCCGAGCGGCTCTTCGGCGACGTCACCGAGTTCCGCGAACTGGTCTCCCACCCCGACCAGATGCCCCGGCTGGCGCGCATCGCCGTCCAGCACGCCCTCGGCACCCCCGGCGTCGCCGTCCTGGTCCTGCCCGGCGACGTCGCCGGGAGGAAGGCCACCGGTCCCGCCGACACCACTCCCGTCACCGCGGGGAGAGCCACCTGCTGGCCCGCCGAGGACGACGTCCGCGAGCTGGCCCGCCGGATCAACGAGGCCGACACGGTCGCGCTGTTCTGCGGGGCGGGCACCCGAGGCGCCCACGACGAGGTCATCGAGCTCGCGTCGCGGATCTCGTCACCGGTGGGCCACACCCTGCGCGGCAAGGAGTGGATTCAGTACGACAACCCGTACGACGTCGGCATGATCGGCCTCCTCGGCTACGGGGCCTGCTACGACGCCCTCCAGGAGGCCGACCTCACGGTCCTGCTCGGCTGCGACTTCCCCTATGACGACTTCCTGCCCCGGGACAACGTGGTGCAGGTCGACCGCGACCCGCGCCGCCTGGGCCGCCGCGTCCCCCTCCGGCTCGGTGTCCAGGGGGACGTCGCCGCGACCCTGCGGGCCCTGCGCCCCTCGGTCCGGCCCAAGGAGGACGACTCCTTCCTGAAGGACGTGCTCCGCCGCCACGAACGCGCCCTGACCAAGGTCGTGGACGCCTACACACGCGACATCGAACACCACACGCCGATCCACCCCGAGTACGTGGCGAGCGTCCTCGACGCCCTGGCGCCCGACGACACCGTCTTCACCGTCGACACCGGCATGAACAACGTGTGGGCCGCCCGCTACCTCACCCCGAACGGCCGCCGCCGCGTGATCGGCTCCTTCACCCACGGCACCATGGCCAACGCCCTGCCGCACGCTGTGGGCGCCGCCTACGCGGCCCCGGACCGCAAGGTCGTGTCGCTGTCCGGGGACGGCGGACTGAGCATGCTCCTCGGTGAACTCGTCACCGTCCACCAGCACGACCTGCCGATCACGACGGTGGTGTTCAACAACTCGTCGCTCGGCATGGTGCGGCTGGAGATGATGGTGGACGGGATGCCGCCCTTCGAGACCGACCACGCGCCCGTCGACTACGCGCGGATCGCGGAGGCCGTCGGCATGCGGGCGATCCGGGTCGAGGACCCCAGGGAGGTCCGCGACGCCCTGCGCGACGCCCTGGCCGCCGACGTACCCGTGCTGGTGGACGTGGTCACCGATCCCAACGCGCTCTCGATGCCCTCCCGGATCACCGCCGATCAGGTCACCGGGTTCGCCCTCTCGGCGGGCCGTACGGTCCTGCGCGGCGGCGTGGGGTCGATGATCGACCTCGCCCGCTCCAACCTGCGCAACATCCCCCGGCCGTAGTCGACCCGTCGACGCATCGACGTGTCGACATGTCGCCGAGTCAACCGTCCCGGCTCTGGAAGGCCCTCCGGTAGGCCTGGGGGCTCGTGCCCACCACCGCGCGGAACCGCTCGCGGAACGCGGTGGGGGAGCCGAACCCCGCCTGGGCGGCGATCCGGTCCACCGAGTGGCGGGTGGACTCCAGCAGGTACTGGGCCCGACGCACCCGGGCCCGGTACAGCCACCGCAGCGGCGTGGTCCCCGTCTGCTCACGGAACCGGCGGCTCAGGGTCCGGGTGCTCACCCCGGCGTGCGCGGCGACGTCCGCCAGGGTGAGGTCGCGCCCCGAGTTCTCCTCCAGCCACCGCAGCAGCGGCTCCCAGGCGGTGCCGTCCGGGACGGGCGGAATCTCGTGGACGACGAACTGCGCCTGGCCGCCCTCACGTTCCAAGGGCGTCACTGAGAGCCGTGCCGTGTCCGCGGCCACCGCCGACCCGTGGTCGGCGCGGACCATGTGCAGACACAGGTCCAGCCCCGCCGCCGCCCCGGCCGAGGTGAGGAACTGCCCGTTGTTCACGTAGAGGACGCCGGGGTCGACGGTCACCTCTGGATGGCGCTCGGCCAGGGCGTCCGCTCCGCGCCAGTGCGTGGTGGCCCGCAGCCCGTCCAGCAGACCGGTGGAGGCCAGCACGAAGGCTCCGGTGCAGATGGAGGCGATCCGGGTTCCGTTCGCGGCGGCGGCGCGCAGGGCGTCCAGCAGGGCGGGCGGCGGGGCCGCGAGGGGGTCCTCCGCTCCGGGGACGACCACGGTGTCCGCCTCGGCCAGCGCCTCCAGGCCCCGGTCCGTGCGCAGGCGGAAGGGACCGGCGCCGACCTCCGGCTCGGGCGCGCAGACCAGGACCCGGTAGGCGGGCCCGCCTCCGGGCAGACGGGTGCGCGAGAACACCTCGACGGGCGTGGTCAGGTCGAAGCCGATCACCCCGTCGAAGGCGGTGACCACCACGGTGTGCATGCCTCAGAGCCTACTGGCTGGAATCCGTTGGAGGGTGTCTGTCCAGCCACTGTCGCCGCGCCCCGGCCTTCCGTAGCTTCGTGCCGATGGTCTCCGTAAGAGGAGGCCCGACCACACGAGGGGGAGGACGATGCTGGCCCAGGTCGTGCTGTTCGACGGGTTCGACCCGCTGGACGTGATCGCGCCGTTCGAGGTCCTATACGCGGGCGGGACCGTGAGCGGTGGCGCGCTGACGGTGGAACTGGTCTCCGCCGAGGGGGCCAGGGAGGTGCCGAGCGGGAACGGGGTCTCGCTCCGGGCCACCGCGCGCCTGGACCCCGGGCGCGCCGACGTGATCGTGGTGCCGGGGGCGGTGGGGAGTGTTCCCGCCCCGGACACGGTGGACGACGAGCCCGACCCGGACTCGATCCCGGTGCTCCTCGGAAACGCCCTCACCACCGAACTCCCGGTGCTGCTCGGAGCCGCCGTTGCGCGGGAGGACACGCTCGTGACGGCCGTGTGTGGTGGCTCCCTGCTGCTGGCCATGGCCGGGCTGACCGAGGGGCGCGCGGCCACCACCCACCACCTGGGCCTGGACCTGTTGGACGCCACCGGCACCACGGCGGTGGCCGCCAGGGTCGTGGACGACGGGGACCTGGTCACCGCCGCCGGGGTCACCTCGGGTCTGGACCTCGGCATCCACATCCTCGAACGCGAGCTGGGGCCCCGGATCGCCCACGCGGTGGAGAGGCTCTTCGCCCACGAACGACGCGGCGTGGTCTGGCGGGCCGAGGGGCCCGTCCCCGTGTCCTGACCGAACCCTGCACCACCCATCACCGCCGGAAGGAAGAACAGTGTCGGTTGCCGGAACCTGGGACCTGACCATCAGCACGCCGATCGGGCGGATCAGCCCGAGGATGCGCCTCACCGAAAGGGGAGGGGCGCTCAGCGGGGTCGCCTGGAACGAGGGGGAGGAGCCGGGCGAGCTGGTCGGCCTCACTCTGGAAGGTGACCTGCTCACGTGGCGGCAGGCGGTCACCCGGCCCCTGCGGCTCGATCTCGTCTTCGCGCTGACCGTCGACGGCGACCGGATGACGGGTACCTCGAAGGCGGGACGTCTGCCCGCGTCGAGGGTCGTCGCCCGGCGTGCGGTCTGAGCCCGGGCACGCGGAAACGACGAGGGCCCCGACCGGTCTCCCGGTCGGGGCCCTCGCTCCTGTGGCGGAGGATAGGGGATTCGAACCCCTGAGAGGTTGCCCTCAACACGCTTTCCAAGCGTGCGCCCTAGGCCACTAGGCGAATCCTCCGTGGACAACTCTACAGGCTCCACGGCAGTGGTTCGAACGGGCTCCGGGGTGCTCGGAGACGTGCCCGCAGCGGGCTGTACGGGGGTGAGCGGGGCGGGTTGCGGGGGTCCCGGGTTCGGATACACTCGGGGCAGACCCCTCGTGCGGCGTCACCCTATGAACCTCCCCAGGGCCGGAAGGCAGCAAGGATAAGTGGGCTCTGGCGGGTGCGCGGGGGGTCCTTTCTTGTTTCTGGGGGAACCTCGCCCCAGCGCCGCCCCCTTCCCGGTTTCCCCGACCACGTGCGAGTTGTCACCGCCAGCGGGTTGAATGGGACCGAGGCAGGGACCCAGGGGAGTGATCACACCGTGAGCATCGCGCTGTACCGCAAGTACCGTCCCGCGACGTTCGGTGAGGTGCGCGGCCAGGAGCACGTGACCGACCCGCTGCGCCAGGCGTTGCGCAGCGGGCGCATCAACCACGCCTATCTCTTCAGTGGTCCCCGCGGCTGCGGCAAGACCACCAGCGCGCGCATCCTCGCCCGGTCCCTCAACTGCGAGCAGGGCCCGACCCCCGACCCCTGCGGCACCTGCGACTCCTGTGTGGCGCTCGCCCCCGACGGCGGCGGCAGCATCGACGTGATCGAGATCGACGCCGCCTCCCACGGTGGTGTCGACGACGCCCGCGACCTGCGCGAACGCGCCTTCTTCTCGCCGGTGAACTCGCGCTACAAGATCTACATCATCGACGAGGCGCACATGGTGACCCGCGAGGGTTTCAACGCGCTCCTCAAGCTGGTGGAGGAACCCCCGCCGCACCTGAAGTTCGTGTTCGCGACGACCGAGCCCGAGAAGGTCATCGGCACGATCCGCTCCCGCACCCACCACTACCCCTTCCGGCTCATCCCGCCGAGCACCCTCCGGGAGCTCATGGAGGACCTCCTCAAGCAGGAGGAGGTCTCCTACGACCCGTCGGCCCTGCCCCTGGTCGTGCGCGCGGGCGCGGGTTCCGCCCGTGACACCCTGTCGGTCCTGGACCAGCTCATCGCCGGGTCGGACGAGGGCGGCATCACCCGCGAGGGCGCCGTCTCCCTGCTCGGCTACACCGACTCCAGCCTGCTCGGCGAGATGGTCGACGCCCTGGGCGCCCGCGACGGGGCCGCCGCGTTCGGCCTGGTCGACCGGGTGGTCGAGGGCGGGCACGACCCGCGCCGCTTCACCACGGACCTGCTGGAGCGCTTCCGCGACCTGGTGGTGCTGGCCGCCGTCCCGGACGCCCTCGACAAGGGCCTGGTGAACGTCTCGCCGGAGTCCGTGGAACAGATGCGGGACCAGGCCGCCCGGTTGGGTCCGGCCACGCTCTCCCGGGCCGCGGAGATCCTCAACCAGGGGCTGACCGAGATGCGCGGCGCGACCGCGCCCCGGCTGCTGCTGGAGCTCATGTGTTCGCGCATCCTGCTGCCCGCCGCCGACGGCGACCAGGGCACGGCGCTACTGGCCCGGGTGGAGCAGATGGAGCGCCGCCTGGCCTCCGGCGCGGTGGCCCCGGCCGCGCCCGCGCGGGAGGCCGCTCCGGTGGCGCCCGCCCCGGCCCCGGCGGCCGCCCCCGTTCAGCAGGGTCCGGTTCAGCAGGGTCCGGTTCAGCAGGGTCCGGCCCCGCAGGCCACGGCCCAGCCCCCGGCTCGGCAGGCCCCCGAGGCCCAGGCGGCTCCCGAACCCGCGCCCCGGGCCGTCGAACGTCCGAGCGCTCCGGAGCCCGCCCCGGCTCCGGCCCCGCAGGCCGCCGCCGAGCCCGCCGGGTGGGACGCCCCCGCCCCGGCTCCGGCCGCCGAGCCCGCGCCCGAGCCCGGGCAGGGGGTTCCCGGGGCCGAATCGGCACGTCCGGCCGGACCGCCGCCGGACCGTGTCGTCACCGGACTCCAGGAGCCGCCGCCCGACCCGTACGAGGACGGTGCCGCCGCCCCGCCGCCGGACGACGGCGGTTTCGGCCGCCCCGCCCAGCGGCCGCCGCAGCCGAAGCGGACCGGGACGGGCGCTCCGGAGTCCGGGGCCGCCGAGCGCGCGGCCGTCACCCCGAACCGGTCCACGCCCCCGGGCCAGACCCGTGGCGGCGCGACCGGCGGCGGCGCGACCGGCGGTGCGGGTTCCTCCGCTCCGGTCTCCCCGGGCCGGGGCGCCGGGCTCATCGAGACCGAACTCGGCGGCAAGCTCCTCGAAGAGATCGAGCACGGCGCGGCCCCCGACGCGTAGGCCCTCCGCCGCCACGCGAGGGCGGCCAGGCGAGGGCACCCCGGCGGCGCGCCCGGGGCGTCACCGCCCGGGCCCCGGCCCAGGCGGTCAGGGGCGCAGACCGCGCAGTACGGTGTCCACGACCCGGTCCACGAACTCGTGGGTGATCGGCGCCGTGCGCAGCAGCCACCGGTGGTTGACCGGGCCGTTGAGCATCTCCACGGCGAGGTCGAGGTCGGCGTCCGGGGCGAGCTGTCCCGCGGCCTGACCCGAACGCAGCCGGTCCTTGACCGCCTCGCAGTTGGGTCGCACCAGCTGTTCGGTGACGGCCCGCGCGAACTCCTCGTCGTGCTGGACCTCGGCGGTGAAGGCCCGGGTGGTCCGGTCCATCGCGGGGTCGGAGAACTCGTCGGCGGTGGCGCGCAGTACGGTCTTGAGGTCGGCGGCGAGGTCCCCGGTGTCGGGCAGCGGCTGTCCGGCCTCGGCCCCGGTCAACCGGGTGAAGACGTCGAAGACGACGGCGGCCTTGGACGGCCACCAGCGGTAGATCGTCTGTTTGCCCACCCGGGCGCGGGCGGCGATGGCCTCCATGGTGAGCCGGGAGTACCCGACCTCGCCGAGCAGCTCCTCGGCTGCGTCGACGATCGCGTTGCGCGCGCGTTGACTACGGCGACGGGGGTCCGGGGTCCGCCGGTTCCGTTCATCGGTGTTGTCGGCCATGTCTCCACGGTAACCGCTCGAAAAGGACGAGACGTATCGTCTCGTCACGGGTAACATCGGGGTCGACGGCTTGAACGAGGCGACACGTCTTGTCCGCCTGATGACGAGAGGAGTCAACGGCCATGGCCAAGAACAGTGACAACCTCCTCGGGATGGGTGGTCAGCGCACCACCGTGTCCCGCACCGCGCTCCGAGGCGGCAAGGGCGGTACCAAGGGCGGGCCCAGCGACACCGCGCGCGAGCAGAAGCAGGAACTCCTGCGCCGACTGCGTGAGAAGCACGCCGCACCGGACTCCGGGGACGCCGCCCGTCGGTCGTGACCAGGCGCCGTCGGCCCCCGCCGTGACGCGGTCGGGGGCCGACGCCGGTTCACCCCGGTGGACCGACCGGCCAGGACCGCCCGTCCGGCGCGTCCAGCCACACCCGGTGGCCCCCGTCGGTGTCCACCGCCAGGCCGAACCGGTCCGGAGCCGGTTCTCCCAGGCGGGACCAGAGGGCCAGGGCCTCCTCCACCTCGTCCCAGATACTCCTGGGCCCGCCCTGCTCGACCATCCACGAGGCGCCGTAGGGGTAGATGCGCACCCACGACCCGCCGCGACCGTCGCACAGCCACAGACCCGACCCGGTGCCGATCCAGCGCCGCCGCATCCGCCACCCGGGGACCATCACCGAGACCGCGAAGGCCGAGGAGAAGGCCAGCATCGGGGCGATCGGATCGGCCTGGATGAGGCGGTACTCGTCCGGCTGCTGGCCGCAGTCCTGGACCGGGGGCGCGTCCGAGCCGGGCGTGCGCAGCGGTACGAAGCCCACACCGCCGCGGAACCGTCCCACCGCCCGGAGCCCGTCACTGGCTCCGGAGCCGCCGGTGTTCCCGGCGGACGCGTCGCCCCGGCCCCCGACCGCCTCCACCGCCGCCAGGCTCATGAGGACTCCGGCGCTCTCCAGCAGACCCCACGGGCACACGATGAGTCCGCCCTCGGCGAGCTGGTCGAGCCAGGCCGCCGGAACACCGCGCACCCCGCACGTACTGATGATCCGGTCGAAGGGCGCGGCCTCCGCGCAGCCGTCGACACCGTCGGCCAGCCGTGTGTCGGGGGCCAGGCGCGCCTCCCGGAGCGCGGACCGGGCCGCCAACAACAGCCGTTCGTCGATCTCCACCGAGGTGACCGCCGCGTCGCCGAGCCGGTGCGCGAGAAGGGCCGTGTTCCACCCCGTCCCGGTGCCGACCTCCAGCACCCGCTGCCCGTTCGCGAGCCCGGCCATCTCCAGCATCCGGGCGAGCACGGTGGGGGCGGAGCTGCACGAGGTCGCGGGGTCCCGGTCGCCCCCGCGCTGCCTCGGGACGGGAGCCCCCTCGACCCGGGTGACGATGGCGTTGTCCGTGTAGACGGCGGCGAGCCAGCGGTCCGGATTGCCCGCGGCGTCCAGCGCGTCCCCGCCGGGGGTCAGCGCGCCGCGTTCCGGGATGAACAGGTGGCGGGGCACGGCACGGAAGGCCTCGACGAGTGCGGCGTCGGTCAGCGTGCCGTCCGCGATTATCGCCTCGATCAGAGCCGAGTTGCGCTCTCTGGCGGTCAACACGTCCTCAGTCCCCTGGTGGTCCGGCTGTTCTCGGGGACCCGGCCGCCGAGAACAGCCGGCGGGGCCCCGCCGGACATCTTTTCAACCCATGGTGACCAACGCGCTACTCTTCGAGTTTTTGCCTGGTGAAATCAGGTCAATGGTGCGGCCAAGAGCCCCTCGCCCCGGGGCTCCGCCCCCTCGTCGTGCCGGGGGTAGTCGACGTAGCCCCGGGCCCCGGACGTGTAGTGGAAGTCCTTCTCCCTGATCGGCGCCCACGGGACCCCGGCCGCGACCCGCTCGACCGCGTCCGGGTTGGAGATGAAGGCCCGGCCCACGGACACGAGGTCGGCGCGTCCCTCGGCGACCAGGGCGGCGGCGGACTCCGGGGTGGTCGGCGCGTGCTCGCCGGTGTTGCCCACCAGCGTTCCGGTCCAGTCCCTGCGGGCCTCGTCCAGCGCCGGGTGGACCGGATCGTCGGTGACGTGCAGGTAGGCCAGCCCGAGCGGCGCCAGCTGGCGCAGCAGCTCCCGGTAGACCGGGCCCGGGTCGCGTTCCACCATCTCGAACTGGCTGTTGCCGGGGGAGAGCCGCAGACCCACCCGGTCCGCGCCGACGGCGTCCGCCACCGCCTCGGTGACCTCCACGGGGAAGCGAATCCGCCCGGCGACGCCGCCGCCGTAGGAGTCCGTGCGCAGGTTCGTGTTGTCGGCGAGGAACTGGTGCGGCAGGTACCCGTTGGCCCCGTGGATCTCCACCCCGTCGAACCCGGCCAGCAGGGCGGACCTGGCCGCCTCGGCGTAAGCGGCCACGGTGGCGGTGATCTCCGCGACGGTCATCGCGCGCGGCGCGACCGGCTCCACCTTGCCGTCCAGCGTGTGGACCAGGTCGGTCCGGGACACCGCCGAGGGGGCCACGGGCGTGCCGCCGTCGGGCCGGTTGGCCGGGTGGCCGCCCCGCCCCGCGTGCATGATCTGGGCGAAGATCCGCCCGCCCGCCGCGTGAACCGCGTCGGTGACCCGGCGCCACCCCCACACCTGCGCCCGCGTGTACAGGCCCGGTTCGACGAGGAACTGCTGCCCGGGGACGTCGGGCGCGATCCCCTCGGAGACGATCAGTCCGGCTCCGGCGCGCTGGGCGTAGTAGTCGGCCATGAGGTCCCCGGGCACCCCGTCCCGGTCCGCGCGCAGGCGGGTCATCGGAGCCATGACCACCCGGTTGGGCAGGTGGAGTCGTCCGAGCCGGTAGGTGTCGAGCAGGGGCTGGGTGC